>JAIPFV010000095.1 GCA_021736475.1 Spirochaetia bacterium
GCCTTGACTTGTACAAGCTATAATTGCTAGCCTATAAAAGATGAACAATCCTATACGTACAATTACTTTACTGGTGATACTCGTGGTCGCATTGACTATGCCCGTCTCATCAATCTCAATACATCCTGAACCGGCCTCCGATTATACTCCATCGGAGCTATTAGAAAATCCCGAAACCATCGAGTATGAGGTTATTACCTCCGGGCTCGAGGGAGATGCCAAGCTGGCCTCCTATGGCGATTTTCACGTCGTCTTTCCCGTCCCCCTCAGAACATTTCGAAATGTAGTGAATGATTTAGACTCCCATTCCGGTTTTGTGCCTCGTATGGTCAAGAGCGAAAGCGAACCCCTTCCCGATAAGCCTGGGTCTTTGTATACGACTACCCTTCGGTTTAAGGTACTTTTCATAAAAGCGGAGTTTACCACTACCACCCATGTGATAAGTGAGGACCTGGAGGGTAAGCGGAGCATCACAGTCTCTAGGCTTGTGCGCTCACACAATGACCGGATTTCCGAATCCCGTGAATCATGGTATCTCGAGGCGGTGGAGATGAACGGAAAGGAGCACACCTACGCCCGGTACAAATCGTATATGGCCTACTCAAACCCGGTATTTGCACAGGGCAGGGCACTTGCAATGTTCGGTGAAAGGGATATGCAAAAAATCCTGCGTGCCTTTGGTGAAGAAGCTAAACGGCGTATGCACAAGCAATAATTCTTTACTCTTTTACCCCTCCAGAGGTTAACCCCCCGGCCAGATTACGCTGGATTGCCATAAACAGGATTATTACGGGGGTTGCAGTTAATACAGAGGCGGCCATGATACGGTCCCAGATGGCGTTCTTGCTGGTAAAGAGGGCTTTTAGCCCCATAGGCAGAGTATACAACTCTTTGAAGTTTTTTAGAAAAACTGAGGCAAAGAGGTACTCGTTCCAGGCAATCATGAAGCAGTAAATGAAAACAGTTACGATTGCCGCAAAGGAAAGGGGAATGATAATGCGCCATACAGTGCCGAAACGAGATGCTCCTTCTATCATCGCCGCCTCTTCGATTGAAAAGGGGATTGTCCGAAAATAGTTTCCCAGCATGTAGAGTGAGACAGGTAGGGTTTGCACAATGTAGATAATGAGCAAGCTTAAAAACGCTCCTGGTGGAATCCTGATCCAGCCGATGCCCACAAACATTTTGTATAAGGGGATGAGTAATAAAATACCACCGAACATATACACAAATAGAACCCCCCGTTGGATAATCGACCGTCCGGGAAATCGCAGTCGGCTAAAGGAATAGGCTCCAAAAATTGCAAACACAACCGTGATGAAGGCAGCCGAGAAGGAGAGTAAAAATGAATTATAGAAATACCTCAGGAAGGGAAACACATCCCCGGTACTTGTATATTTTTTCAAAATGGTCTCCCGCTGTTCCTGGGTCAAATCAGGCGTCTCATTTAGCAGATTACGGACCGATTCGGGAATATTCTTAGCCGTTTGGCCAATATTCAACAACTCCTTATACGCTTCAAAATTGAGTCTTTCCGGTATAAGTCTGGGATTTCCCCATTCGCTGGGATATTTAAGAGAAATTGAGAGCATTTGAATAAAAGGAAAAATGCTGAAACCTACTATAAGCACTACAAGCAGGAAAAAAACAATTTTTCGGAAGGCAGTACTGCGTTTTACCATTTGAGTACCCTTTTAATGTAGAAAAGTATGAAGCCAAGTAGTAGCAGGAATTGGATTACCGCTAACGAAGCTCCCTGACCCAGTTCCATGGTGCCCACAAAGGCCTTGAAGTAGGTATACACCGAAAGTACACGCACATTTTCTGTGAGCAGGTACACCTCTTCGAACTTGTTAAAGTTCCAGATCATTCGTAACAGTACAATCGCACCCATTACAAAATATACTTCCGGCAGGGTGATAAAGCGGAACTTCTGCCAGCCGGAGGCACCGTCCATTTCCGCTGCCTCATATAAATTATGATCGATTGCTTGCAGCCGCGATAAAATCATCAAATACGAGAAGGGGAAGTTTTTCCAAATACTAAAAACTACCGCTACCCATACCGCCGTTGAGGGCGATCCGATGAGGTTGAAACGGGAGGCGAACAAGCCAAGCCTCTCATAGGTGATATCCATAAAAATACCGTTGACCGGATCAAAAATAAACTGCCATGAGAAAACGACCGAGATAACCGGAGCAATATAAGGGAAGAGTATCAAACTCCGCGCCAAACTCCGAAGAGGAAACTCCTGATTCATTACAAGGGCAACAAATAAACCCATCAGTGTAGTTCCCAGTGTGGTAAAAACTACGTAAATTACGGTTGTACCCAGGGCATTCCAAAACCCAGGGTCCAGAACTACATTTTTATGATTCTCAAGGCCGATATACGTATTGGCTGCAAGAGGTTGGACATCAAAAAAACTGAGATAAATATTGTACATAATCGGATAGAGGATAAGAGATAGGATAATCAGAACAGAGGGGATTACCATTGACCAACCCAGTAGTACCTCCCGCTGCCTTAAGTTTAATCCTTCAGCTGTATTTAATTGTAATAGCTTCATGTGCTGCTGCCTGCTTCTTTTAATTGGTACTAGGATATTGGCGACCTCGTTGAAGAGGCCGCCACTTACTACATTTCACATTACACTAAAAACTTACATTACCTTTCTCATTTCGTTTTCAGCCCATTCCATAGCCTTTTTTACGCTCATGCCTTGCTGGGTGATTTTATAAATCATCTGAGGAATGATTTGCTTTGAATAGATGGTGCTGGCGTCTGCCATTCGTTTGCCTTCGACAATACTAAAAGTCTCAATTGCATCTAAGCCCTGAATAATTTCCGCCATTTTCTCCGCCCCGTAGTGCTGGAAGATACCCTTGGGATCGTTTTGAAAGCGGGCATTGGTAGCGATGTCTTTAAGTACCGGGTTCATCCCGCCGGGAGCCATATGCAACCAGGTAATATAGGCGTTGGGAGTGAACAGATATTTAATAAATCTTTGGGCTGCATCAATTTTTTGCTGGTCTCCGTGTGCAGGAATACCAAAGCTTACAATTGTTCCGTAGCCGGCATCCTGAGTGTTGCTGATGGTAGCTGCAAGACGGGTATTCTGTACAAGCTGGGGATCAAAACTCTTACCTTCCAAATCGGAAAAATTCTCACTAGAAAGTGAATCTGCGGCATTTTCTTCAAGTGCCAGATCGTCCATGATATAGGTGGAGTAGAAAAACATTGCCATTTTTCCCTGCAGATAGTAGTCACGAGCACGCCAGCTTTGGGGACCGGGAGGAGTAAATTCTGCAAGTTCGGCGTAGTATTCTACAGCCTCTTTCATCTCCGGTGAATTAAAAATAAGGTTTCCATCGGCGTCGAACAGCTGGGCACCGTTTGCCATTGCAATCTGGGTAAAGCACTGTTCGGCATAGGCTTCCGCTTTGGTTCCAACTAAAATACCGTACTGGTTTTCATCGGGCTGATAAAAATATTCAGCCGCTTTTTTTATATCTTCCCAGGTCGAAGGCGGATTCAAGCCGGCTTCTTCAAACCAGTCGGCCCGATACCAAAGTCCCTGAACCCAGCCATGGAAAGGAACGGCATAATAACTGCCCTTTGAAGCGGTTTCGTTTAAGCGGAGCGCACCGGCATAGAATTTTTCTTTTCCGATGTCATTGACAACCTTTGTTATCGCCTGTTCATTCAACAGACCCTCAGAACCGAAGGCAACTGCATTTTCCGCTGCAGACTCAATCATACCCGGTAGCGTTCCGGCTGCTGCGGCAGTGTTAAGCTGAGTAGCCAGCTCATTTTCATCTACCGCAACCAGGTTGATGGAGATGTTGGGATTAAGCGCTTCGAAGGTATCAATTAATACCTGGATAGTAGCCATCCGGTCCGACTGAGTTTGGGTTGTCCAAAAGTCGATTGAAACCGGCCCTTCAGCCTCCACGGCGGTTGCATCCTCTTCGACAGCAGCTTCCCCTTGTCCACCTGCCCATACAAATGTTGTCAGAAGAAGCATAACAGTAAATAGTACTATGCACTTTTTCATAGCCTCTTGTCCTCCCTTTTATATTTTTTTCAATTAAAATAGTACCTTCGGTATGGGCGGCACACAATAGTACTCCAGTACCGATTTAGTACCGGAGCGAGCATCTCTAACATCCGGAGGTCAACATTCGGATGGGGGATAACCAAATTCGGCTCGGAATCTGCGTTCAAAGCTGGCGTAGTCGCTGTACCCGACTGAATGAGCCACTGCTTGAATTGATAAATACCTTTGTACAAGCAGTTGGCGGGCCTTACTCATTCGCAGTTCAATCAGGTAGCGTTGGAGTGTTCGGTTTTCCAGCTGATGAAAAATGCGTGAGGCGTAAGAGCGGTCTACGCCGATGTACTCAATTACCTGTTGAATGGAAATCGGCTTCTGATAGTTACTATGGATGAACTGTTTCATTGCCTCTACGTAAAATTGAGGTCGACGATGCTGCGGAGTAAAGTGGTTATAACTTTTGGCCTCATTGCCGGCAACCGCTTTAAGTTCTGTAGTACGGGGAATCTCTGCGGACAGCTCTCCCAGCAGCTGCAAAAGCTGCCCGTCGGCAACCAGTTGGTACCCGCGTTTTCGCTGTGACTGGTTCCGGATAAGAGTGCTGAACCGACGGGCGATATGAGCGGAGAAGGGTAGCCGGCACACTATACGGTTTTCCGAAAAGCCGCACTGCCGCAGTATTTTATCCGAGCGTTTTCCCTGAAAACCTATCCAGGCAAACTGCCAGGGCTCTTGGCCGTCGGAGGTATAGTCCATAGATTGTTCCGGGAAGTAGCAGAAGATATCACCGGCTGTCAGCCTTAAGGGGCCTTCCGAACTGCCAATCCAACCTGAGCCCTCAAGCACATAGTGAAGCAGAAAATGTGAACGAATTCCGCTGCAGTGCTTTCCGGGAGGGCAGAGTTCCCGGCCGGTATATAAAAGGTTGAGGTCGGCTGAGGGAGCTATTGTATTGAAATATTCAACCCCGGATTTCATGGTCATATATTATCATGCCCGTCCACATTCTGCTATATACCCGAGACTTTCGTCCGGCTATGATAGCGGTACATTAGAGAGAAAGGGTAGGTACTATGCAAATAACATTTTTAGGAGCCGGGAGCAGCATATTTGCAAAGAATATTCTGGGCGATGTACTCTTGACCCCGTCCCTGCATTCTATTCAGATACACCTTTATGATATCGATTCCCAGCGCTTAGAGGATTCACAGAGGCTGCTGGAAAATCTTAATCAAAACATCAATTCCGGTCGGGCGGTTATCCGATCGTTTTGTGGTGTTGAACAGCGTGCGGAGGCTTTGAAGGGTTCAGATTTTGTAGTCAATGCCATTCAAGTCGGTGGCTACGATCCGGCAACCAAAATAGATTTTGAACTGCCGGCCCGCTATGGCCTGCGGCAGACAATCGGAGATACTCTGGGAATTGGGGGAATCTTCCGCGGCATTCGCACTTTGCAGGTGATGTTTCCCATTATCCGCGAGATGGAGGAGCTCTGTCCCAGGGCAATTCTGCTGAATTATGCCAACCCTATGTCCATAGTAACCGGGGCTCTGCTGGATTACTCCAACATCAGTACTGTCGGTTTGTGTCATTCAGTACAGGTGTGTGTGCCGCGTCTGCTCAAGTACACCGGCATTGAGATTGATCCGGAAGAGGTCCAGTGGCACATCGCCGGGATAAATCATATGGCGTGGCTGCTGAGTATCAGCCATAAAGGCAGGGATCTGTATCCGCAGATTCGGCAGCGAGCCCGGAAGCTTGTGGACCACCCGGATAAACTTCGTTTAGAGCTCATGCGACGATTTGGGTACTATGTAACCGAATCGTCGGAACACAACGCTGAATATACCCCCTATTGGATAAAAGGGGCATATCCTGAACTAATTGAGCAGTACCGGATTCCCTTGGATGAATACCCCCGCCGGTGTGAACAGCAGATACAGGAGTGGGAACAGCGCAGAGAGGAATTAGTACACAATAAAAAAATAGACCACAGTCACTCCTACGAGTACGCCGCCGGTATCATGGATTCGGTTGTCACCGGAAAGGTTCGACGGATTCATGCGAATGTGAGAAACCGCGGGCTTATCCCCAATCTTCCCTCCGATGCGGTGGTTGAGCTGCCCTGTCTGGTAGATCGTAATGGGGTTCAAGGAGTATATGCGGGTCGTATTCCCACTCAGTGTGCCGCCCTCAACAGGGCGGCTATCAATGTCCAGCAGATGACCATTGAAGCGGCCCTGAGCGGCAGCCGGGATGCCTTGTACCAGGCAGCCCTGCTGGATCCGCACACTGCGGCCGAGCTCAGTATCGATCAGATTGTCTCTTTATGCGATGAAATGCTCGCTGCGCACGGCGATTCATGCAGGATAATCCAATGAACCGTCAGCTTACAGCAACCTCTCCCGGAGTGTTTGAATGGCAGGAGACAGCGATTCCCTCTCCCGGTCCGGGGGAAGTGTTAATTCGCAGTCGCTACGGTGCGGTTAAACACGGCACTGAGTTTTCCATGATCAAAGGGGTAGCTGCAGCTCGAGGCTTGTGGAACAGCGAGTTGCAGCTGCATGAGAGGGAAGCAGATAGCCCTAAGTCGAAGGTAATTGTGGGGAATATGATCTGTGGCGATGTTGAGCAGGTAGGTCCGGGGGTACATAATTTTCGCCAAGGCGACAGGGTCTATACGTACTCACCCTTCGCACCGCATGTGTCCGCTACTGAGGAGCGCACATGGAAACTGCCCGATGTAGATTGGCGTAGTGCCCTCTGTTTGGACCCTGCCCGTTTTGCCTTTGCTGCGTTGCGAGATGGAGACTTACGGCTTGGTGATACGGTGGCTGTATTCGGTTTAGGGGCAATCGGCTTATTGAGCGTACAGATGGCGGTCATGGCCGGGAGCGGGCATATCATTGCTTTAGATCCATTAGAGAGTCGAAGGGCTGCCGCCCTGAAACTAGGGGCGCATGCGAGTATTGATCCGCGGCAGGGAGATACGGGGCGTAAGATAAAGAGCTTAACCGGCGGAAGAGGAGTTGAGGTGGTAATTGAGTTGTCGGGAGCGGCAGCAGCACTGCAGGCAGGTTTGCGGGGCATTGCCTTCGGAGGTACAGTGGTCTGCGCCGCTTTTCCATCGCCCTATCCGGCTGGTCTGGACTTAGGAGCAGAGGCCCATATGAACCGGCCGCAGATTGTTTTTTCCCGGGCTGTCAGCGACCCCAACCGCGACCATCCCCGGTGGAGTGCCGCCCGTATTGAGGAGCACTGCCGGAGTTTAATTGAATCCGGGAGGCTAAACGGTCCGGCGATAATTGATAAGGTGGTGCCTTATGAAAATCTTGAAACAGAGTATCGAAGGGCAATGGATGATCCCTCGACGGTAATTAAATTGGGAGTGGAATTTTCATGAAAAAAATAAAATGTGCCCTATTTGGTGCCGGTTCAATGGCCAGGCTGCATTCCCGAAATGCGGAGGCCGGGGGCCAGGCTGAGGTGGTTGGAGTGTGCTCCCGCAGTAGTTCAGGTGCGGCGGGACTGTCGGAGGAGTTACAGCGGGAAATACCGTTTTACCGCGATTTTTACCGAATGCTCGATGAAGTAAAGCCGGAAGCTCTGTTTGTATGTGTACCCCCCTATGCCCACGGGGGTGAGGTAGAAGCGGCGGCCGAGCGGGGGGTGCATCTGTTCCTGGAAAAACCCCTTGCCCTTCACTTGGAACGGGCGGCTTCGATGTGTGCGGCTGTTGAGAAAACAGGGGTAGTTACACAGGTGGATTTTCATCACCGCTTTCACCCGCTGGTGCAGCGTACAAAACAGCTAATTGAAGAGGGATCCGGCGGAAAGCCTCTGCTCATGCAATCCCGCTATTTTTGTAATTCCCTGCATACAGCCTGGTGGCGTGATAAAGAGCGCAGCGGCGGGCAGCTGCTCGAGCAGGTTATACACCTCTTTGATCTGATCCTCTATTTTCTTGGCCCCATTAATCGGGTGGATGCATTTCGGGATACCCTCTGTCACCGGGAGCAACCGGACTATACGGTAGAGGATACAACCGTTGCTTCCATGCGGGCAGACTCCGGGGCAATGGTCTCATTAGCCGCCTCTAATTGCGGAATCCCGCAGCAGTGGGAAGCGGCATTTCACTTAATCTGTGAAAAAATCACCGGAATTTACTCTTCAATTGAGGCGGGCCGGATTGTGTGGACTGGAAACTCTCATGAGGCTCCGGATCTTTCTATTCCCCAAATATATACCGAACCCCACAAAGCAGCGCTGATGGAGTTTTTGGATGCCCTTCAAAATAAAAAAACAACGTCAGTTACGATACAGGCCGCATATAAAGCTCAGGAGTTGGTGATGAGGGTAATAGAATCGGCGAATAATGGGTGATATATTCAGTCAACATAGGTACAGTATTGCCCAATGTCTATTTGCCGGGCAATTTCTGCAGCTTGAAAACGGTCGTGAACTCCAATTTTTGCATATATCTTGGAAATCTGATTTTTTACCGTTTGTTCTGCAATAAACAGCTTTTCGGCAATTGCGGTATTATCCAATCCTTTAGAAAGCAGGTAGAGGACCTCCCTTTCTCTGCGGCTGAATACCGCAGCGCTGATATTTGCAGGGGGCACATTGCTGCTCGCTTGTGTCCTTACCTGATTTCGGCCTACGATCTTATCCATTACTCCTGCCGAGAGTTGGACAGTTCCGTTGCGCACCGCATGAATAGAGTCGATCAGATCTGTTGAAGGGATGTTCTTTAGAATATAGCCCAGGGCATTGTATTGCATAGCTTCGCGCACATAAATATCATCATCAAAGGTGGTCAGCATTACTACCTTAATATCGGGAAGTTCCTGATGAAGCCGGCGTGTGGCCTCCACCCCATCCATGCCCGGCATACGTACATCCATCAACACGATATCCGGGTGGGTGTTACGAATTACTTTAAGTCCCGAGTCTCCATCATGGGCAACTCCCACAATCTCTATATCTGTGGCTTTTAATTCTAGAACTGTCTGCAGGCTCTCTACAAACAGCACCTGATCGTCAACTAAGACTACTCTTATCTTGTTCATGCAACTCCTTCGGCAGGGGCAGGTTTACTCTTATTATAAAGCCTTCCTGCTGGTTGTTGAATTCAACAGTTCCACCGACGTTCTCTATTCGCTCGCGCATCCCACTTATTCCCAAGCCTTCGATTATCTTGCTAGTGCTGCGCCCGTTATCCAAAATGGTTACCTTAAGTTGACCGGCATTCATCCAAAGAGATATTCGTACCAGACTGGCCATGCCGTGGCGGAAGGAATTGGTCAAACCCTCCTGAATAATTCTAAACAGAACCAAATCCAATTCTGATCCAAAGCTCTCCGGAGCGTTTCCATATTCAACCCGAACCTTCATGCCGGTTGCCTCGCCAAAAGAGCGGGCTAAATGGGCAATTGCCTGCAAGCCCGCCGCCTCTTTCAACTCGTTTGCCCGAATTTTATGCATTGAACGACGGGTCTCCTCTAAGCAGTTCTGGGCTTCAGAGATGGCACGGTTAAGAGCGGTGTGCGCCCGGTGGTGGTCTTTGTCGATGAGTGCGTTTGCAGCCTCAACAGTCATTAAGATATTGGTAAGAGAATAGCCGACTGTATCATGAATCTCGCTGCTGATGCGGTGCCGTTCGGAGTTAACGGTTGAATATTCAACACTGTGGGCGTAGCGTTGGAAATCGAGATTTGCATTGGAAAGTTGAGATACCACCGATTTAAGGTGGCCAATATCATCATCCGCCTTGTAGAGCCGATAAATAACACTCTTGTAAGTAAGCAAAAGGAAGCTGCAGAAAAATGCCAAAAGCATAAAAAAGAGAATATCACTTACCCTGGAGGCTGCTCTGGGAAAATAGAAGGCTGAGCCGGAATCCGCCAAAGCAGCGGAAATAAGAAACACCGCCGCTATATACCATAAAGCCTGTTTCAGGGGAAGATAAAAGCAAATTTCGAAAAGTGTGGTTATCATAATTATGATTGCTATACTGCTGGAGAGTCCCAGCGGGTAGGCGATAAGAAAATACAAACTGAGTCTGAATACCAGCAGCAGCAGAGCATGGTCCGGCAGCAGGAACAACAGCAGAGAAAGCCCCGCCGAGAGTGACATAAGGATATGAAAATGCCATTCAAAGGCATGCAAGATCACTGCCTGCTCAGATGCTGTACTGGATATTTGAAACAGGCCGAAGATAGTGAGTTGTAGAAGGAGAGCAATCGGAAGTACCAGCGGGGTGAGCGGGTCCTTGCCTTTTTGATCGTTCATTCTGCTGTTTCTGTGTAGCCCTCTGTTGAGCACGGGGGTGGCCACGAGAGTGAGCGCAGCCCGAAGGCAATAATTACACCTTATCATAAAATTTCGCGGATAGATTTTAGAAACCAGCATGTCACAGAATAACATGGTTTTTATGTTGCTGCTACAATGATAAAATGTAAGATAGCGGATGTGAGATAGCGTACACTTATCCGCTTTGTCCTGTTTGCCAAAGCGGATAAAGAGCACTGCCCTCGGCTAGTGAAATCGGCTAGTGAAAAAGCTGTGTGTCTAGCTGTTCACCCATTCGTTCCATCTGGGATCCAAGAGAGAGTGGAGTTGTTCATCGTACTCTTCCATTTTGCGATGGTACTCTTGGTCGTCGATGGCCGCTGCTGCGTCATCATCAAGCGGGGTCACCTGGGATTTATCAATTACCCTCCGGGCAAAGCTGTGGTGGTCGCGAATCGGGCACGGCATAAACAGGTTCTTAGTTGGCTTGTCTGTATGCCAGCCCAGGTAATTATTCTGAAAGCGGCGTACATTGCTGAACAGATCACTCTTCAGAGGAGCACTGATGGTATCCCCTCGTTTATACATATCGTACAGGTTATCCACTGCATAGGGCATGAATACACAGGGGGCAATATTGCCGTCCCAGTCGATGTAGAAGTACCCGCCGGGCTTTCCAGCACTGATGCAGCCAAGGGAGAGGGGCCCGCCGTTCCAGAAGTCGATGATGAAACGTTTATCCTTATAAATAAGGTCCAGTTCCCGCTCCAGCATATGCTTCCGTTGTTCCGGAGTGACCATCAGGTCGACGGTGTAACTACGGCCGATAGGCATGTACTGGAAAATCCAACTGTAAATTGCCCCTTGTTCCTCCATGAAGAAATTCATGAACTCATCGGAGGAGATGGTTTCAGCATTATAGCGGGTAGCGGTAACTGAAATGCCAAAGGGTACCCCGTATTTTCTGAGGCTCTCCATCGCTTTGAGTATCTGCTTGAAAATGCCCTTTCCACGGCGCTCATCGGTCTCCTTTTCCCAGCCCTCCACCGAGATTGCCGGAGTTACATTGCCTGCTTCCGCCAGCTTTTTGGCAGTCTCGTCATTGATCATAGTACCGTTGGTATACATCAGGAAATAGTTGTGACTGTGCTCATGAAAAAGGGAGAAGATGTCCTTATCGCCGCTTTTGTACATCATAGGCTCTCCCCCTGAGATAACAGTGAAATTTGAGCCCCATTCGTTATGTTTATCCCAGAGCATCTTGGTCAGTGTCTCGTAGTCGAGGGTATTGCTGTTGTCGGCCGAACTAGCCGCGTAACAGCCGGTGCAGCGCAGGTTGCACTGTTTGGTGGGGCTTACCACCACAAAGGAGGGCGGATTGATGCCGTGTGCTTCCCGAAAGGGCTTCATGCGGTCTTTCTCACCGGTAAGGACATTGGTAACAAAGGTTACCAGCGCCCTCTTGCGTACACTTGGCGAGAGGGGGTTCTC
>JAIPFV010000096.1 GCA_021736475.1 Spirochaetia bacterium
TTGATATAGGTAACTATGTCAACCAGCTGTTTCACGTTGGGCAGGGATATATAATCAAGGTTAAACTGGTAATAGTTATTGAGAAACTCCAGGATTGAATCGTATATTGATAGACGCTGACTGATTACTTCCTTTTTTTCCGACTCTTTCATCGGCCCGGTAGGAGGGGTGGTAACCTCCGAAATTTTCAACTCGTCTTTATAAGGATCTTCTACCAACAGCCCCTTGCGCAGAAGAATGTCGTACAAGGCCTGAAAAGACTGGTGGAAAAAACGGAACTGCTCTTTTAGTTGAGGAATTTCGTTTTTCTCTAAAGAGTTTCGGTAGTTTTGTAAGGCAGTCTCCAAAGACTGAAAATAATCGCTATTCTCTTCCATTGTAACTATATTATCATATAAACTGGAGATTGTAGCAATACAGGAGATCACAAATGGGAGAAATACTACCATTCACACCGGAAAAATTAGTAATTGGAATTTTATGCAGTCATCCTGAGTGTGTAAGGGAAATTGAAAGTCCCCTTACAGAACAGTTTGGACCCATAGACTACCGAAGCGATGCAATTCCATTTACCTTTACCGATTATTACGAGCCGGAGATGGGGGCGGACCTCATCCGTCTTTTTATCTCTTTCGAGCAGCTTGTTGCTCCCGATCATCTTTCAGCCTTTAAGTTGGGAACAAATCGGCTGGAAGGGGAGTGTCTAGAAGCGGGAAAGCGCAAGGTAAATTTGGACCCGGGGCTGCTTTCGCTTGGCAAATTGATCCTGGCCTCCACCAAGGATAACGCCCAGAGAATTCCTCTTGCCGACGGAATTTTTGGGGAGATTACCCTTATATACCGCCGCAAAGGGTACCGCGCCCTCCCGTGGACCTATCGAGACTATCAATCCGAAGCCTACCATCGTATCCTGCTCCGGATTCGCAGCCGCTACAAACAGCAGCTGCAAGCTGCCGGGTATCTCTAGAATAACACACTTTTTCAGCAAAATTGAGTCAGATTTGAAGCAGCCCAGGTTCCCCTCCTGTAGTTAGTATCAGGGGGGGCAATGCAAAGCGTATTATGGGTTCAGCCAAGAAGTCGTTTGACAGCTGCTGTAATGTTCATCCTCTACTGCGTGTATATCAGCGGCTGCAGTGCAGTGTTCGACTTGATGCCGAGGGTGAGGCTGCGGGTGCGCATACAAAAGTCTGCCTGGCAGGAGGCGGGTGTTCCGGTGTCCCACCTCCTGGTGTATCCGGATGAGAGCGGAGAGTTGCAGAGGCTTTTTCTTCCGGCAGGGGTAACGACAGCGGTAATTGAAGTGCAGCGGGGGTACAATGTGCCGGTATTGGCCTACCCCTTGGGACGCTTGCCGCCGGCAGGGGGCTGTGTGTCCAGTCATATTCAGCTGAAACTGATAGGCACGGACAAGGTGCTAGCCCTGAGGCATCGCTATGGTCCGGCGGCACAGCTGCTGCAGGAGTTGTGGCAGCTGTCGGAACGCTGCCAAACTGTCTGTGTAGAGGCTTTGGTCACAGAGATGGAAAGTGAGGGGGATGGAGATCCATGGAACTGCGATTTTGACAGAATAAAAGGGGCCATTGCCCGCGGCCGTCTGAACCGGCTGCATGTCCGCAGTATGGATACTACCGCCATTACTATAGAACTTCCAGCCGCAGATTGGATTCCCGGAAACTGCTTTTTTAATGGTGCTATTGAGGTGAATCAGGAGGGCGAGACAGGGGCTGAAGCGGGTGCACAGGTTTTAGTTCGCTTTAGTGGTCTGTATCCTGGGCGGCATGTTTTTTTCTCTCCGACCAGCGGCTTAGAGCTGCACATATATGCCGATAAAAAAGGAGACTGCCGCTATGTCTGCGACAGTCTCGCTCATTTTGCTTCTCAATAATGCCTCTAAATAATGGCCTATTTTACCACAATGTTTACCAGTTTATCTTTTACCGCAATAACCTTCACAACTTGTTTTCCCCCGGTCCATTGGGCGATGCGCTCGTTCTCGATGGCGGTCTTTTTAAGGGTTTCTTCTTCGGTACCGGCGGGCAGGTTTACTTTTGCCCGGACTTTACCGTTTACCTGCAACACCACCGTCACCTCTTCTTCCCTGGTAAGCTCCTCTTCCCACTGTGGCCAGGGGGTATCGGAGATTGAGGGAGTGTTGCCCAGCTTAACCCACATCTCTTCACCCAGGTGCGGGGCATACGGGGAAATGAGCTGCACAAAGGGCTCCCACAGGGCACGGTAAATCTGCTTTTCCTGAAAAATTTCGTTGATAAAAATCATCATCTGGGCGATGGCGGTGTTGAACTCAAGCCCTTCCGTATCTTCAGTTACCTTTTTAATGGTCTTATGCAGCAGCTGCAGATAGTGTTTGGGCGGCTCTTCATCAATCACCGGCCGGTCGGAAACCCGCCACACTCGGTCAAGAAAACGGTGGACCCCGGCCAGTCCTTTTGTCGACCAGGCTTTTGATACCTGCAGCGGCCCCATGAACATTTCGTACATGCGCATAGAATCGGCACCGAAATCACGGATAATGTCGTCGGGGTTAATGACGTTGCCCAGGGATTTGGACATTTTTACCCCGCCCTCGCCAAGGATCATTCCCTGGTTTACCAGCCGCTGGAAGGGCTCTTTTGTGTTCACAACTCCGATGTCATACAGCACCTTGTGCCAGAAGCGGGCGTAGAGCAGGTGCAGCACCGCGTGCTCGGCTCCGCCAACGTATAAATCAACCGGCATCCAGTACTTGATTTTGTCAAGATCGGCCAGTTGGGTCTCATTCTTCGGATCGAGGTAGCGCAGATAGTACCAGCAGGAACCGGCCCACTGAGGCATGGTGTTGGTCTCGCGTTTTCCGGGACCTCCACACTTTGGACAGGTGGTGTTCACCCATTCATCGATGGCCGCCAAGGGGGATTCTCCGGTGCCGGTAGGTTTATATGACTCTACCTCCGGCAGGGTGAGGGGTAATTCCTCTTCGGGCAGGGGGATCGGTCCGCACTCATCGCAGTGCACAATCGGAATCGGCTCGCCCCAATAGCGCTGACGGCTGAAAATCCAGTCTCGCAGCTTATAGTTTACCGCCCGCTTGCCTAGCCCTTTGGACTCGAGCCAGGTAATTATTTTTTCAATGGAATCTTCTTTATTTAATCCGTCCAGAAACTCGGAGTTTACATGTAGTCCGTCGCCTATAAAAGCTTCCTTCTGTACATCTCCGCCCTGTAAAACTTCGATAATCGGCAGGTCGAACTTTTTGGCAAACTCCCAGTCGCGCTGGTCGTGTCCCGGTACCGCCATAATGGCGCCGGAACCATAGGAAATCAGTACATAGTCCGCCACCCAAATAGGTATTTCCTTTCCGTTGACCGGGTTGATGGCATAGGAGCCGGTAAAGACGCCGGTTTTGTCTTTTGCCAGATCTGTCCGCTCAAGGTCGGACTTCTTCTGAGCTTCTTCCAGATAAGTCTGAACGTCGGCGCAGCGGGCCTCAGTGGTGACCTGTTCTACCAGAGGGTGTTCGGGGGAGAGTACCATATAGGTTGCCCCGAAGAGGGTGTCCGGGCGGGTAGTGTATACTTCGAACTCTTCGCTGCCGTCGGCAAGCTTAAACTTGACGTCCGCCCCTTCCGATCGGCCGATCCAGTTTCGCTGCATCGATTTGATGGATTCGGTCCAGTCCAGCAGTTCAAGATCTTCCAGCAGACGGTCGGCATATTCGGTGATTTTTAGAATCCATTGACGGATGCTTTTGCGGTTCACCTCGGCTCCGCAGCGATCGCAGCGGCCTTCTTTCACCTCTTCGTTTGCCAGACCGGTTTTGCAGGAGGGGCACCAGTTGATCGGTGCTTCATCCTCATAAGCCAGCCCTTGTTCAAAGAGTTTAAGAAAAATCCACTGGGTCCATTTAAAATATTCCGGGCGGTGAGTTGAGACTTGACGGTCCCAGTCATAGCTGAAGCCCAGCGTTTTGATCTGGTTAATAAATAGATTGATATTCTCTTCAGTAGTTACCCGTGGCTGGGTACCGGTTTTGATGGCGTAGTTTTCCGCCGGCAGGCCGAAGGAATCGAAACCCATGGGGTGGAGCACCTTGTAGCCCCGCATACGCATAAAGCGACTGTAAATGTCGGAGGCGGTATAGCCTTCGGGGTGGCCTACGTGCAGACCCTGACTTGAGGGATACGGAAACATATCCAACACATACAGCCGTTTTTCTTCAGGAACAGAAGGGTCTTCGGTAACCTTAAATGTCTTCTGTTCGTCCCAGTATTCCTGCCATTTCTTTTCGATCTCATTAAATGGGTATTTGCTCATGGCCGAATGATATTCACTCATTCCATTTGCGTCAACTACTGACAGCAATTCTGAACTACTGAGGTTCCTCGTCCGGGGCATGGGGAGTAAACAGAACCGTCTCGATGCGTTTACGACGGAGATTCTCAACGATGAAGTCTCCCTTGGGGGTCTCTATCTTCTGGTTTTTAACCGGTATAGTGCCTATCTTTTCTATAAGCAGCCCCCCGAGGGTCTGTACATACTTGCTATGGGTAAAGCTAATGTCAAAACGGTCTTCAATCTGGTGCAGTGAGGTATCACCGGTTATTCTGAAACTGTTGTCCCCCAGGGGGGTTATTTTTTCCCAGCCCTGGATTTCATTTTCATCGTACAGCTCGCCGAACAGCTCCTCCGCGACATCCTCCAGCGTGACAATTCCCGCCAGCCCACCGTACTCGTCCATCACCACCGCTATGTTAAGTTTCTCTCGCTTAAAGAGAAAGAAAAGTTCGTTTACCTTTCTTGTTTCAGAGACAAATATCGGCTTGGTCATAATTTCACGAATCGGAATATCTCCGTGATTCTCTGCAATTGCCCGCATCATATCCCGAACTAATAAAATTCCAACGATATACTCGGGGTTCTCATCATCATCGTATACCGGTATGCGGGAATAACCCTCTTTCGTAATTTCCTTGAGCACCTCGTTGATGGGGGTGTCGGCCTCAAGGCTGAACACATCGGTGCGGTGGGTCATGATGGTCTGTACTTGGGTATCGTTAAAACGAAATACGCTTTTTACCATCCGGGTCTCGTAGTTCTCGACTACTCCTTCACGTTCGGCCAAATGCACCATGTGAAGAATGCCGTCGAGGGAGGTATGAGCCTTTTTTGCCGGGGTAAAAACGCGGGTGATGGCCGAGCTCACAAAGCCGATCAGTTTTATGAAGGGAAAGAGCACAATTGAGAGCACCTGGATGGGGTAGGCCATTCTGAGGGCGAGTTTTTCACTGTGAATGATCGCCAACTGCTTCGGGGTGACTTCCGCAAAGATAAGAATGATGAGCGTGAGAACTCCTGTCATTATTCCGATCATCTGATTGCCGAATACCCTTACGGTGAATTGGGTAGCAACCGCCGAAGCGGCGATATTTACCAGGTTATTTCCTATGAGTATGGTAGTGAGCAGGGTGTCAGGGCGAGAGCTGAGTTTTTTTACTAATTTACCCCCTTTCCCGTGGTGCTTCACCAGTGACTGTACTTGGATGAATGAGAGCGAAGTATAGGCAGTTTCGGTAGAGGAGAAAATTGCGGATAGTACTATTAGGAAAAAGATAGATATTAACTCATACATCATCTAACTCCCTCGGACATGATCGGACTTGAGTTGGTTCTTGAGCACTCCCAAGCTGTGGAATGGGGTTTAAGTTTAGATGAAAAAGGATCGTCGTCGTCCATGATGTGCACTAAAAATATATACCTATTGATCGGGAAGTGCAAGTGGGAAATTGAGAACTGCTGCCGTAGAAATTCGTATTTGCCGCGGAGGCATAAATTTTGTATATTTTTCTACAGAACTAGAACAAACCTATATCGAAGTATATACAAGGAGACATGCATGGCCAAACACAAGTTCAAGACGGAAGTATCCCAACTTCTGAATCTTATTATTCACAGTTTGTATTCACACAAAGAGATTTTTCTGCGTGAGCTTATTTCAAATGCTTCAGACGCATTGGATAAGTTGAAATACCGTACTCTGACCGATGACGAGTTTAAGCAGATGAAATTCGATCCCCGTATCGAGATTTTTTTTGATGAAGATGGACAGAAGACCCTCACCATAAAAGATAACGGTATCGGTATGAACAGCGATGACCTGGATGAACAGCTAGGTACCATTGCCCGTTCGGGGACCAAGAATTTTTTAAATCAATTAACCGGCGATTCAAAGCAGGATGCAAACCTGATCGGACAATTTGGAGTTGGTTTTTATTCGGTTTTTATGGTGGCCGACAAAGTCGAGGTTCTTACCAGGCGGGCCGGAGAAGATACCGCCTGGCTATGGACCAGCACCGGTGAGGAGAACTACACCATCAAAGAGGCCGAGCGTCCGGAGAGTGGGACCACCGTTACCCTGCATCTAAATGACGAGGGGACTGAGTATGCCAACCGCTGGCAGATAGAGCAGCTGGTAAAAAAGTATTCCGACCATATCGCCTTTCCTATCTTTCTTGAGTACGACCAGAAGAGTTACGAAGGGGAGGGTGAAGAGAAGCAGGAAAAGTATGAGCACAAGCGCGAGCAGGTGAACAAGGCCTCTGCGCTCTGGAAGCGCCCGAAATCCGAGATTACAGAAGATGAGTATTACGAGTTTTATAAAACTATCAGTCATGATAACGAAGACCCCCTGCACTACCTTCACACCAAAGCTGAAGGAACCCTGCAGTACACCACCCTCTTTTTTATTCCGCAAAAAGCCCCTTTTGATATGTACCAGGCCGATTATGAGGCGGGGGTTAAACTATATGTAAGCCGTGTGTTTATTACCGACGATTCCAAGGAGCTGATGCCCACGTATCTGCGCTTTGTGCGCGGTATTATCGACTCGGATGACCTGCCCCTGAACGTGAGCCGTGAGATTCTGCAGCAGAACAAGATTATGAATCAGATTCGCTCCAGCTCAGTAAAGAAGCTGCTTTCAGAGTTCAAACAGTTATCCGAAAACAATCCCGAAAAGTACGGTAAGTTTATTGAACAGTATAACCGACCCCTGAAGGAAGGCTTGTACAGCGATTTTACCAACCGTGAGACTCTAATGGAACTGGTGCGCTTTAAGTCGACCGAGGCGGAAGGATTTACCAGCCTGGCCGAGTATAAAGAGCGGATGAATGAGGACCAGAAGGCGATCTATTATATAACCGGCGAAAAAGAGCAAACCCTGCGGAACTCGCCGCTGCTGGAGGCCTACAAGAAGAAGGGTATTGAAGTTCTGATTATGGACGATGATATCGACGAGATTGTGGTGCCTTCTATCGGAACCTACCAGGAAACCGAGCTCAAATCGGTAAACCGCAGCGGCTCGGCGGAGGAGCTGAAGACCGAAGGAGATGAGGCAAAGGAGAAGGAGCTGGAACCCTTGTTGAAGAAGATCAAAGATATCCTCGGCGACCGGGTAAAGGATGTAGTCTCTTCTAACCGCTTAAGCGACTCCCCCTCATGTATTGTAGCCGACGAGAACGATCCCACTATGCAGATGCAGCAGATGCTCAAGGCTATGGGTCAGCAGGATATTCCGGAGATGAAACCGATTCTCGAGGTAAATCCGGACCACTCAATAGTCAAACGGCTGCAGAACTCTGATGATAAGGACCTGCTGGAAGATGTAAGCTACCTGCTGCTGGAACAGGCTATGCTGGTGGAGGGAGCCGAACTGAAAACCCCGGCGGATTTCGTAAAGCGTCTTAACCGGATCTTGGAGAAGGCGGTATAAGCCTCTCTTAAAGCGCTAACGTTCTCCAAATAAAAGCGGCCCGCTGTGCTGAGAGGCATATGCGGAGCCGCTTTTTCTGTTATACTAAAAAGCATCTATGAGACTAGGCTTGAAGTTTTTTGATTATATTGCAATTATATTTTCTCTATTGGTCACCCTGTCTATTGCGGTATATGTGTATGCCGGAAGCAACGGCCCACTGCGGGTAAGAGTTCAGACTGAAGAGGGAACCTTTATGTATTCCCTGGAGCAAGACCGCCGGATTGCCGCTGAGGGTCCCATTGGTACCACTTATGTTGAGGTTTACGATGGTCATGCTGCTGTAGTAGAGTCTCCCTGCGCGAATAAGCTGTGTATACAAGTGGGTGAACTTCATGAGCATGGAGACTGGAGTGCCTGCATGCCTAATAAAGTCTTTGTGCAGATAGAGGGCGGCAGTAGCGAATCTGAAGTTGATGTTACTACATTCTAAAACCCCGTAAAAGGAGATTAGTCCCCATGTTCAGATCGCTCTACGCTTTTTTCAGTTCTATGAGACTGGCGATCGTATTGATTGTCTATTTGATAGGCCTGATGCTAGTAGTGGGTATATGGGGGCCTGGAGCGCTTTCCCCTAATGCGCTTGCGCCCCGGTCGGCCTTAGGCAGTGTCGCAGGCTGGATAAGCATTGTAGGATCCCTTGTCTTGGTTGTGCTGCCGGTTATGTTATTCGCCCTTAACCTAGGAGTATGCGCAGTATCCAGGATAGCCAAGCGTCTAAAATCCGGCAGCTATTTCCGTCGGTTTGGATGGCTTTATACCGGCCCGGACTTGGTACATATTTCTATTTTACTGTTTTTACTTGGAGGTTTGCTGAGTCACTACGGCCGGATAGACGGCGAAGTAAGGCTCCAACCCGGGGAGATAGCGGCTCTAAACTCGGCATATATGATTCGGCTGGAAGATTTTCGGATTGAGCAGTATAAGAGCGGCCAAGCCAAACAGTACATCTCATCGATCCAAGTCCTGCGTCGCAGCTCCGATGATCAACAGACTGAGATTATAGACCAGGCCGATATTACAGTGAACAATCCGTATTCCCTCGGTCGTTTGAAAATATACCAGCGGAGTTTTTACACTACAGGAGAGCTTGCCAGTGGGCTTCAGGCGGTGTATGATCCCGGTTATCCGGCTATTATGGCTGGTATTGTTTTCTTTTTACTGGGATTATGCTTCATACTGGCACAAAAAATCCGTACACACGCTTAAAGAGAGGGAACTACATGTTGGCATCTGTCGCCTTTGTGGTCACTGTAATTCTTATGGTTGACCAGATAATAAAACTGTTTCGAAAGAGTGAGGTGAGTTACGAAGTAGAGCAGGTGCTCTTCCTTTTGGGAGGACTGCTGCTGCTGCTTGATTTTGGATATCGCTCTTATCTGATTCGCTTTCCCGCAGTCACCAACACCTACGAGGCATTGGTAATATTTGCCGCCGGAGTTCTGCTGCTGCTGTACCTCCTTAGCCGTAAAGTTCCATCCCATCGGGTGGCTGGACAGCAGCCTGAACCACATACGCATATCATGTTTGTAGGAACGGTTGTAGTATTCGTGCTGCTGGCTTTAGCTTCCTCTCCTTTGATTCCGGATGATCTGGTTCCGCCGGTCCCGGCCCTGCAGTCTCATTGGCTGGTGATGCATGTGCTGCTCAGTTTTGTCGGAGAGGCCTTTTTTGTAATAGCCTTTGCCTCCGCGCTGGTTTTCCTGTTAAGTTCCCACGAGGAAAAACGGCTGCAGGCGGACCGTATTACCTATCTTTCGGTGACAGTTGGATACTTTTTGTTTACAGTTGGGGCTTTGGTGTTTGGAATGATTTGGGCTGAACAGGCCTGGGGAAGTTACTGGAGCTGGGACCCCAAGGAAACCTGGGCGCTGGTGACATGGCTCACCTATACGCTTTACTTGCATCTTAGGTTTATTCGCGGAGCTCGGGGGAAGCTTACCGCCCTGGTGGCGGTGATTGGATTTATTTTAACTATGTTCACCTTTTTGGGGGTAAACTATCTTATGAGCGGCTTGCACAGCTATGTATAAGACCATGGGAAGTATGCTTTGCGTGCAATTGACTAATGTGGTAACTGTTTATATTCTAAATTCATAGTTTGGTGAGGTTCTTTCAAAATTAGCATTTTGAAAGAATCTCAATATAGGATGGTATTTTTTGACAGAGAATGAGCTATCGATTGAAAGTTCATCTTCCGGTACTTGGAAAGTCCTCGTAGTAGATGACGAAGAAGAGGTACACTTCCGTATAAAAAAGGTGTTGAGTGAACTCGTCTTCATGGACCGCAAGGTTGAAGTCCTGGATGCATATTCTACGTCGGAATCCCTGGAGCTATTCCGACAGTATAATGATATTGCGGTTGCTCTTATCGATATCTTTGTAGATAAAGACCCAGCTTCCGGCTTGGAATTGGTACAGAAAATCCGTAACGAGCTTCACAATACACAACTGAGGATCATCCTCAGAAGCAGATTAGAAGGGGATCAGCCCCAGGAAGAGTTGTTTGTTGAATACGATATCAATGACTATAAGGAGAAGGGCGAGCTCACTATAGAGAAGTTAAGAACTCCTATTATCAACGCCTTTCGCTCTTTCAACGACCTGCAAAGAATAACTAACCTAAATAATTCTTTAGAGAAAAAAGTTCAGGAACGTACCCGTGCCCTTTCAGAGGCGAACCTGAAACTGCGTACGTATATTTCACGGCTTGAAAACGATCAGGAAGCCGGCGGTAGAATGCAGCAGAAACTGCTGCCGGACACCCAAAAAAGTTTTGGTGACTGCACCTTTGCCAGCCGTATCTATACGTCAATGTACCTAAGCGGCGATTTTCTGGACTACTTTGAGATTGATGCGGACCGAGTAGGTTTTTATATGGCCGATGTCTCGGGCCATGGAATCTCATCCGCCTTTATCACTGTTTTGCTGAAAAACTTTGTTGATACCCAGTTAGAGAACTACTGGAATGAGGGGGATCAGCTGATTATGCGGCCTTATCTGCTGGTGAAAAAGCTGAACAGTGAACTTCTGCGGGAGAACTTCGGCAAGTATTTAACCATCTTTTATGGCGTGCTGGATCAGAAGCGCAACACCCTGCGGTATACAAACTGCGGCCAGTTTCCCTATCCGCTTCTGCGGGAAAATGGAAAAGTGAACCCCCTCGAGCCGGCGGGAACTCCGGTAGGTTTGTTTGTCGAACCTGAGTTTATGGAGGAGGAAATTCCAGTGAGCAAGGAGTCGGCGCTGCTAATAATTTCCGATGGAATTTTAGAGCTGCTTCCGCAAGCCTCGGTAAAGGAAAAACGTAACTTAATACGACATTTTTTCAGTTTTCCGGAGACAGACCTGCAGGAGTTGACCGAGCAGCTGGGGCTTTCACGGCAGTACAGCTTTCCCGATGATATTACTTTTCTCATGCTGAAGAGGAGTGCTGATAATGGATCGAGGTAGATATTTTTACGCTGAAAAAGATGATATTACCTATATCAAAATGGTAGGAAATTTAAAATACACTACAAGTTCCGGGTTCGATCATTTCGTAGACGGGTTGATGGAACGGGGTTTTAAGAATGTAGTGATAGATCTCTCCGAGGCATCCTATATCGACAGTACAAACCTGGGGCTGATTGCTAAAATTGCCGGACGAGCCCGGAATAACTCGAATATGCATGTCAGCATCGTCTCTCCGAACGAAGATATTAACGAAATTCTGCACAGTGTCCGTTTTGATAAGCTGTTTACGATTGTAGAAGATATGGAAGGGGTTGAAGAGCTGGAAGAAATCCCGGATGAACAGCGGGATAAAAAAGACGACCTGCAGATGCTGATTAAAGCCCACAAGGCGTTAATGGATATCGACGAAGAGAACCGTCCTCAATTTAAAGATGTTGTTGAGCTACTGGAGAACGAAGTAAAAGATTTTTAAACTGCTCGATTGCGGGCACCTATCCTCCGCTATCCGCCTAAAAAGGCCGATTTATCCACAACTTCCCAGGCACGACCAAAG
>JAIPFV010000097.1 GCA_021736475.1 Spirochaetia bacterium
TTCGCGATGGCGTGCCATGGTATCGAGATAATTCCATGCAGTTACTACATAATCTAACTCAAACAGGGCCCCCCCTCTCCGATGAACGTAGGCATTGATAAATTGTCCCTGATAGAGGTATTCGGGAATACCATCTAAATCAATATCAGTTACATTGACGGAGGTTGAAAAGATTCCCTTTTCACGGGTAGTTTTTTCAGCATTAATCAAGCCGGTATACACAGCCTTTCTCACCCGATTACGATACAGCCCTCCATCATGACTGTGCCAGAAAGCTGTGTGGGTTTGTCCTCGATAGCTTTCTTCTTTGGCCGTCTTTTTACGGGATCGATCACCTCTCACCTGTCCCACGATCATATGCACATACATCATTTTTGCGTATAAGCGGTGAATTTCCGGATACATAGTTATGTACTGGCGAAAGAAATTCGGCCGGCTCTCACTGGCTATGAAAGTGGAGAGCGGAAAGAGGCTCTGGCCATTATTACTCCTATTAGGAGAGATAGGTTCACTCTGAGTGGCCTTCACAAAATGAGATGGGAAATATACTCGTTCAACCGGTCCTAAAGAGCGAACATAACGGCCCGGTAAAATCGTTTCAATTTTTCGGTTGTAGAGGGTCAAGGCATGCAGAAACCTCTCAAACCATCCACCCTCTGAGAAAAAGTTCGAATAGTGACTGCTGTTTGCCATGAAAAAATCACCATTCATGAGCAGATTTACCGTAATATTCGAAGCGGTTCTCTCGCTCATTGCGGCAAGCTCATCTACGAAAGTTTCCGGGTTATCAATGAACATTCTGCTAATAAGATTGTTGTGCAGGGGCAATACGATTGCCGTTTTGCCTTGATCGTCGGTAATAAAGGGCTGGTAGATATGTTCTCCGCTTACCCCACTCTGATAAAAGAGAGTATCATCAAGAAACAAGTACTCCATCCCACTGCTCTTGATGGTGGAGGTAATCGGGGGATCCCACACCCCTTCTGTGATCCAACAACCCCTGGGGCGTTTGTTGAACTTTTTTCGCAGGAGTGTGGTCAGCAGCTCAATCTGACCTAAACGGTCCTTGTTCGGTATGATGGGAAAGATTGGACTATAATACCCACCTCCAAGCAGTTCAATTTGTTTGCGTTTAACCATTTCGCTCAAGACCATATTAAACTCGGGGTGGTTCTCTTCCAGCCACTCAAGCAGAGTTCCCGAGAAATGAAAAACACCTCTTAACATGGCAAATTTATACAGAATTGTTAAAAATGGTTTATATGAGTATTGATATGTTTTTTCAAACTGTTCCTGAGAAGTCCCCACAGGCGGACTGTTGTAGGTACCCAGAACAAGCTTAAGCTTTCGCATTCACAACCTTTTTATCTTCTTTCTTGTTTGATTCTACCCAAGCCACATTTATCACCTATTCTACACCCAATAAAGCCAAGTTTACAGTACTTTCTTATTTTTACCCTCGGCCCCCGCCCTCGGCCGGATCAACCCTGCGTTTAGCAATTAGGTTTGAACAGCCCTTAGGCTACCTTTTGCCCTTTCTTTTGTTGCTGCTTCTCGGTCAGAACCCGTTTAGATTTAACTTTGCGAGAGGCAATCAAAGACATTGCCGGGAGAACCATTAACATTATACCAATATGCCCAAGAATTCTGTTAGTATGTATACGGAATGGTTCTGATTTCTCAATTTTGACCTGAACGGGCTGTTTTTGTTCAAGCAGCAACTGTGGCACTCCGCTATTTTTTGCAGAAGTGATTATATCTTTATACCATTCATCTGTAAACATTTTGACCACTTTATTTTTACTCAGAACCTCTACTCCCTCCTGGGTATAAGTGGTTATGCTTATCTGTTCTCCAGGCACTGGAAAAGTATACGACCTGCCATAAAAATACCCCTCCTGAAAAGCCCTATGGCGTAGATAATCAGCAAAATTAGGGAGGCTCCTATCTGCAGAGGCTGATGAAGAGGCTGATGAAGAGACAGAACGGTCAAAAGCCAAGAGCTCTTGCCAAGAAAAGTTCTCTACAGCAGTCCCCGTGGAGGAACTTGTTCTAGGGCTGTCTTTGGCTGCGGCCACAGATTGGGAAGAGGGCATCGGATACTCTACTTCCCGACTTAATAGAACTGAGAGGGCCGGT
This sequence comes from Spirochaetia bacterium, assembly GCA_021736475.1. Classification (GTDB taxonomy): domain Bacteria; phylum Spirochaetota; class Spirochaetia; order DSM-16054; family Sediminispirochaetaceae; genus DSBN01. Next base: position 2,140 of record JAIPFV010000097.1, read on the forward strand.
AAAATAACAACGGGCAAAACCCCCAAAAACAATAAGGCTGCCACTGCGGGCCACCTAAGCTGACGTCCGCCTGTATTGAAACCCGTACTTCCGAGGCGTGAGCCTTGAGTTATGTGAATAGGGATAAACAGGCTGTGCAGCTGTTGTCGAGCAAGCCTTCTATGCAGAATGAAAAGCCCGTATAAAAGCCCTCCTTGTATGCACATTGTAAGCAGACTGTGTCCGGCATAATTTACCAACAAAGATTGTTCTCCGCCGAGTGCCGCAACCGCTATCCCAGCCAGATTAAATGCAAAGTACACTGCACTGTATTTCCTCAATTCAGAGAAAAAGCTTTCCTCCTGAGCATTCAGCCGACGCTTCATGGCCGGACCAATCCAGGCCAACAGCAGGGTCCAGGCAATTAGTTGCAGGAGCCACCAGGTAAAAGTACTTAAGTTCATGTGTACAATTCCGGGCAGAGCGCCGAGTGCTCCCAGAGAATAGACCAGCAGGGAACCCCTTATTCGATACTTTCTGCGAAACAGCGCTCCTATGATTAGAATGGCACTTCCAATGAAACCCCATAATATTACTTGCCTAAGGGGCTCAAGCCCTGATATATACACCGGCGTATTAAATTGCCTTCGCAGTTTTTCGGCCAAAAAAAGTGGCGGTAGTTGGCTGGGGTCTCTTTGCATATACAACACCTGAGCCGAATGCCCATCGATGCTTCCCTCAAAATATCGGGGAAGGGCCTTCAAATAGGGGTCATAACGCGGGTCCTGAGGCTCAAGCATGTCAGACAGAGCACTCAATGGAAAAGTGCTTATGCCGGAATACTGAAAAAGGGCTACCTCTTGGTCTTCAGAGGAGAGAATTCGGTAAAACCCTGCGTGCTGTAAGGCCTGCTTTACCTCCGCGATAGGAACCGGGGAAGCGGCGGGAGCCTCGGCAACCAATGCCACCTGATACCCCTTCCACGACCCTTCAGCCTGATACGGAAGCGTCCAAATGACTTTTAGTCCGATACTAATGGTAACTGCTGCTAAAATTACAAGCTGAACTGCGGTTTTTCGTTTCAAGTCGTATACTTCCTGCTATCCATCGTTTATATTAGTGCTCCCCATTATAACAGATTTTCAAGTCTCGCCGCCACTCCCCAGTTCGTCAACACAGTAATTATAGTTTTGAAAGTCTGATAACTTCCAAAGTTTGAATTGCTGCTATAGGGTAAGTTACTTCACTTAGAGGTTCTTTCAAAATAGGATTTTGAAAGCACCTCTCTATGGGGTCGTATTTTTAATTATCTATTATATTATTAATAAAAAATACTAAAGGCCCTGGCATTTCAAAAATCTATGATTTTTGAAATGCCTTTAAAAGCAAATTTTTCTTAAAAAATGAATTGCTGTGCAATAGTACTTTGCGATAAGGCCCATCTATGTGTAAGATAAAGGAATGAAAGGATTTTTACGCCACATCATATGGCTGCTGCGCGGGGTTACAGTATTTGCCCTGGTCGGCCGTAGCGGAACTGGAAAAAGTTTTCGAGCCAAACTGGTAGCTCAAAAGTTTGGCATCGATATGATCATCGATGACGGTTTAGTAATTCGCGACCAAAAAATCATTGCTGGACGCTCGGCCAAGCGGGAAAAAGTGTATTTAACCGCTATAAAGACCGCTTTATTTACAAATGAAAGTCATTGTAAAGAAGTTCGCCATACCCTTGATAAGGAAAAATTTAAGCGAATACTAATTTTAGGCACCTCGGAAAAAATGGTGCGCAAAATAACTCATCGCTTAAAGCTCCCTTCTCCCTCAAAGGTCATAAATATTGAAGAAATCGCCAGTAAGGAAGATATCGAAACGGCAATTCTGAGCCGTAAAAACGAAGGAAAACATGTTATACCAGTACCGACTATTGAAATTCACCGAAATTACCCGCAGTTTGTGTACGACTCTGTCAAGGTTTTACTAAAACGCGGGGTTACTCTATTACCAAAAAAAGAAAGGGTATTTGAAAAAACAGTTGTACAGCCTGAGTTCGGCCGAAAGGGCCGGGTTACCATTTCCGAATCGGCTCTTACCCAGATGGTGCTGCACTGCGTAGATGAATATGATGATACCATTGCGATTCACAAGATAACGGTAACCCAGGAACCGGGAGGATATTATCTTTCATTGAATATACATGTACCCTTCGGTGTTCAGCTGTCGGGAACCATTCATGCCCTACGCGATTATATAATCGAAAGCCTCGAACATTACGGAGGCATTCATATTCGAAAGGTCGATATCAAGGTAGACAAGCTCCATTAAACTCTATTTTTTGGACATGGCTGCCGATAAAGTTAAGTAAATGGGGGTTAAAATTATGAAGAGAATGCATAAATTAGGTATGTGCCTGGGAATACTGATGCTAGTGCTGCCGCCGGCACTCGTTTTCAGTCAAAACACTTTTAATTACCGCAGTGACCATTACTCGGTAACTACCCGGATAGACCAGGAGTTTACCGAAGATACTGCTGTGTTTATGGAAGCCTTTTTCGACCTGTATACCAGTTACCTTCACTTTGATCCTGAACTCTTAGATTACAAACTGAAGGTGCGCATTTTCGGTAGTAAGGCTGAATACGACAAATTCCTTCAGGATGTAATTGGGGAAACCCGCAGCTCCTTTGTATTTTTACACTACCCTGATCCTAAAAAGAGCGAGCTGATCGCCTATCATCTTGATGATCAAGAAGCTTTTAATAAAAAACTCATTCATCACGGTTTTTCTCAATACATCAAATCCTTTGTTCAGAACCCGCCTTTGTGGCTCCACAAGGGCTTTTCAGTGTATTTTGAAGACAGTACCTACGATGCCGAAAAGCAGAAAGCTGTGTTTCATCCAAACCACACATGGGTGCCCTCTTTACGACAGAAACTTCGTCAAGACAGCTCTTTATCCAATCCGGAGGTCTTTATTCCGGTGAGTTCCCTGCTGTTTTTAGACCAGGAAACTGCTGCACAGAAACTGGAAGCCTTTTACTCACAGGTATGGGGAATGGTACACTTCTTTATTCATAGTGAGAAAAAATCTTATAACCGGCTTATCTGGGATGCAATTTCCGCCCTGGAACCTGAGGCCACACTGCAGCAAAATGAGAAGCGGGTGGTCAATATGGCCTTTGAATGGGTGAATAAAGATACCCTGGTTACCGATTTTGTGTATTACATGCAAGAAGAATTAAAAACATTTCCCGATCTAATCCAGATGGGCATCGATGCGTATGCAAAAGAGGAATACGAAAAAGCTGAAACAGCTTTTACCCAGGCACAATCGCTACGTTCCGACCACTATGTACCGGATTACTACCTGGGATTGATCGCTTACAATAGGGGTGAGTTCTCGATGGCTGAATATTACTATCTTGCTTCAGTCGAAAAAGATGGGAATTCGGATCTGTTGTATTACGCATTAGGTGTAAACGCTTTGGCCGACAAACGCCTTGATGACAGCAGCTTCTATCTAGAAAAAGCTGTGGAAAACAGGGGCCCCTATTCCGAAAAAGCTACTGACCTCATCGATGAGGTAAAAGAGCGGGCCGAGCAACCCGCCATGTAACCCTATTCCCTATTTTTTCGGTGATGGGGATGGTATTTGCGACGGCGCTTCTGTGCAGACGGTACGGGGCGCCGTTTTTTCATAATATGCGGGGGAGCTTGGATTCCCTGTTCCCGAAATAACCACACTACCGCCATTTCAACTTCCTGGTTCGGGGGAGTCAGCGGTTCAATTAAACGCTTTACTTCCTTAAACATATCCTGAAAGAGAAAAGTGGTATTTTCCCATTCTTCAGGAAAGATACAAACCCCTTCCACTAAAGCGGCAATCAACCTACCTCTGCGCTTTTCCCCTTTTTCTCTGACCCGTTGGTCAACTTTTTCAATATTTTTAAAGAACTTGTCCCGTTCTCTACTACTCTTATCTTTCAACAAGCTGTCGATTATCGGCAAAAAACGTTCCAGCAGATTATATTGGATCATAGTACCAATTATTTCGGCAGAGTACCCCGACTCAATTATCTTAAACATCTCTTCCGTCAGCCGTGACGGCGGGCAACGGTCGAGTTCAACGGAGTGTTTCTTAATACTGCGTCGAAGCCTCCATGGAATTGTAAACCCTTGCTGCGCAGAATATTTTACCGCCCGTATCATTCTGACAGGATCTTCCATAAAAGTTTTATTCAGCGGTATCAGCGATCGCATTCGACGTTTTTTTATGTCCCCATACCCTTCAACAAAGTCAAACAGCTCCTGTTGTATGGGATCATAATAGAGGGCATTAATCGAAAAATCCCTCCGATGTACATCCTCTTCCATCGATCCGTATACATTGTTGTTGTATTTTCCGGGTTGATCGGTTTCTTCTTCATTCTGTGAAGCTCTAAAGGTAGATACCTCAATAATTTTTCCCGGGAAATGGACATGCACCAGCCGAAAACGGCGACCAATTACCCTGGCGTTACTGAAGAACTTTTTTATCTCGTTTGGCTTTGCATCGGTAACTATATCGAAGTCCTTTGGATAGCGATCAATAAGCAAATCGCGGACAGCACCTCCGACTAAATAGGCGGAATACCCCTTGTCGTTCAAGCGCTTGATCACTTTTATTGCATCTTTATCTACCCTGTTTACATCGATTTTATGCTCGTGGGCCGCATAAATTTTGGCTACCTGTTTAGCTTTATTTCCGTGTGCTCCGTATCTTACTCTCAAATTAAACTCGCTTGATGAATGTATATCTTTTAGTCTACTATATATTAGGGACTTGTTCCTAATTTTGCAATAGTTACGATTGCTGTTCTACAGCAATCGTAACTATGAAAATAGCCGTATACGGCTATTTTCTTAATAGGATAGCCGAACACTAAGGAGAAACCAATGTTGATTGAACCCAAAATTTTGAAAGGCTTTCGTGATTTTCTACCGCCGGAAGCGGCCGCCCGTAAGAATATTCAGCACACATTAGAAAATATATTCGAGTCTTTTGGTTTTCAACCGATAGATACCCCGGTTTTGGAATACACCGAAGTTCTGCTTGGCAAAGGCGGCGGGGAGACCGACAAGCAGATGTACCGTTTTCTCGACCAAGGGAACCGCGACGTTGCTATGCGCTTCGACCTTACTGTGCCTTTTGCCAGATTTATGGCACGTAATGAGAATGACCTTATAATACCATTCAAACGGTACCACATCGATAAAGTATGGCGCGGGGAGAATACTCAACGCGGCAGGTACCGAGAATTTACCCAATGCGATTTTGATATTGTCGGGACCGACAGTATTTCCGCAGACTTCGAAATATTGCTGATGATGTACCGTTCCTTCGAAGCACTCGGCATAAGTGATATTACTATCAAATTGAATCATAGGGGTGTCTTTAACCGATTCCTAGAACTGGAGGGCATACAGGAAAAATCAACTGAGATTATGCGCTCCATCGATAAATTGAGTAAACTCGGACCGGACAAGGTCCGCGAACTGCTTGAAGCGGAGGTCGGGACGCAATCAGCCGAAAAAATACTCACCTATATCCAGCCGAAGGATAATTATTTAGACACCCTGTCTATGATTACCGAACTCTCGGGCGGCGAAAACGAAGAAACACTCAGATTGAAAAGCCTCTATGACGGGTTTCAAGGGCTTGAGATTCAGGACCGCTTTTTTCTGGACTCTTCAATCATGCGCGGCCTGGATTATTATACAGGAATCGTGTACGAGACCTTTTTCGATAAGCTGCCGGAGATCGGCTCGGTATGCTCCGGTGGACGCTACAACGATTTAGCTTCGCTGTATACAAAAACACATCTTCCTGGAGTCGGTTCTTCAATCGGACTGGATAGATTGATGGCAGCGCTACAAGAACTGGGCCGTGCCGGTTCTTCAGCAGGTTCTGCAGATATCGGCATATTCTGCCTAAACGAAAAATTGAGTACCTACTATCACTTTCTGGCTGAACAATTCCGCCGGGAGGGTTTCAAGTGTGATGTGTTTTACGAACAGCAGAAATTGGGGCGTCAGTTTAAGGCAGCTGAAAAAAAGGGGCTTCCAATTGCCCTTATTTGCGGGGAAGATGAACAAGCTAATTCTACCGTTTCCATGAAGGACCTCACTACTCGGGCAGCCTACAATCAAATCAGCCTTCAGGAGGCCATCTCTACCGCCCGGGAAATTATAAAACGTATTAACAGCTAAGGAGTACCAGATATCATATGCGTCCTGAAGAGCTTCCTGTATATCAGCAGCGTGACAAGATTCTAAGAGAAATCGAACAGAACCAGGTGATTGTGGTTGAAAGCCCAACGGGCTCCGGAAAAACTACACAATTGCCGCTGATTCTCTACCAGGCAGGGTACGGACAGACCGGTAGAATCGGAGTTACCCAGCCTAGGCGGATAGCCGCCGTATCTGTCAGTGAGTATATTGCCACCCAGATAAGCGACCGGGTACCCGGTATAGTCGGTTATAAAATGCGTTTCGAAGATCAAACCATACCCGACACCAGAATTAAAATCATGACCGACGGTATCCTGCTGCAGGAACTGAAGGCCGATAATATGCTTTCGGCTTATTCGGTAATCATGGTCGATGAGGCCCATGAGCGCAGTTTGAACATAGATTTTATACTCGGTTTGTTAAAGCAGATCATCGATACCCGTCCTGAGTTCAAAGTGATAATTTCTTCAGCTACCATCAATGCTGAAATTTTTTCAACCTATTTCAACGGCTGTCCAATTGTACACATTGAAACTCAAATGTATCCGGTACAGATTATCTACGACGCTCCTCCACAGGTTTCCAAGGACGATGCCCTACAGGAGAAAATTCAGGCGATCGTGGAGCGTGTCATTCAAAGCGGCCGCACCGGTGACATTCTTATCTTTCTCTCCGGAGAGAAACCAATAAAAGAGTGCCTTGCCCGGCTTTCCGGTTGTGGGGTTAGTAAGAGGCTGCACCTGCTCCCGCTTTACGGCCGTCTTTCGAAGGAAGAACAGGAGCGGGTGTTCGATCCGCCCCCCGAGGGAAAGGCAAAAGTGGTGATATCCACCAACATAGCCGAAACAAGCGTAACCATCGATGGGGTCACTACAGTTATTGACTCCGGTCAGGCAAAGATGAATTACTACAACCCCAGAACCTACACCTCATCTTTGATCGAGGGACCGATCTCTAAGGCCAGCTGCAATCAGCGTAAGGGGCGGGCAGGACGCACCCAACCGGGTGTATGCTACCGTCTGTACTCTAAGAAGGATTTTGACCACCGGGACATGTATACTCTGGAGGAGATTTACCGTACCGACCTCTCGGAGGTAGTCCTACGCATGGCGGAGCTCGGAATTTACGATTTTGAAAACTTTGATTTTATATCCCCTCCCGGTATCGGGGGCATCAAGGGAGCTATAGAAACCCTTACCCTGCTCCAGGCTATCGATCGCAGTCGGGAACTCACCGAAACCGGCAAGATGATGGTTGAATTTCCGCTTATTCCCCGTCATTCCCGCATAATTGTAGAAGCAATTCAAAGATACCATGATGTACTGGAAGAGGTACTGATTGCCACTGCCTTTCTCTCTACCCATACACCCTTTTTGCTGCCTCCCGGAGAGGAGATGGAGGCCCGTCATGCGCATCACCATTTCAGTGATGCTTCCGGCGATTTTGTCAGCTACCTAAAACTTTTCCGGGCTTATACAGAACAGAGGGATTCTAAACACCGTGAAAACTTCTGCAACCGGTACTATCTCGATGTCAAAGTAATGAACGAAATAGTAAATATCAAAGGTCAGCTTGAGGAAATTGTGTCCGAGATGGGAGTTCCCCTGGCCTCCGGAGGAAATACCAAGGATTACCTGTGTGCGGTTTCTGCAGGACTGTTGCAGTTTGTATGCGAGCGCTCAGGAAAAACTTCTTATCGCAGCCTTACCGCCGATAAAATTCAGATCCACCCAGGTTCGGTTATGTTTCGAGAAGCCCCTCCGTACATTGTTGCCGGAGAGATAGTCCGAACCAGTCGGATGTTCGCCCGTTCGGTGTCGCCCTTAAAACAGCAATGGCTGCCGGAGATTTCCGAGCGGCTTGCGGCTGAATTCGGGGGGGGTACTCAACAGTACGACCGTGGAGCAAAGGTGCGAAAAGGGAAAAAGGGCACCTCCGAAGCCTCTACCCGAGAAGCGTCCCGTGATACTACCTGGGAGTTTCATCTGGGCGGAGAACTGTTTAAGCTTGAACCTTACAAAAAGAACAAGAAAATGGCCGTCCTTCCCTGGGAAAAAATAAAGCGGGTGGTTGAAAGCGCAGCTCCCCAGGAACTGAAAACCCATGAAAAGCTGCGGGGAAAAATTGTCTATCAAAATTATGACATCCACCCGGGGGATCAACTTGGTAGTATTATAAAGATTATACCTTATATCGATCCGGTGAAGGATATGCGCGAAAAACCGTCCAAGCGCGGAAGCTTTTCCACCGCCACCGATCTACCACAGCTGTGCGAGGAGTTGGAGAAGATTCTAAAACTCACCCCCAGTCGCAAAAAAAGCAAAACCCTCGGTTTCCTGACTTTGGATACAGACAGAACCGGAAACTACTGGCTCAAGGTGATTAGAAGTTTTCATACTGCAGTAGACGTAAGTCTTTCAAGCCTGGAATTATTGGCGGACGAGCTGAATGAATCTGTGGACAAACAGCACTTTCAAAAAGTGAATCGGGTATATAGAAAATTGTCTGAGATTTATGAAAATTATTAAATTGGCCTTTAAGCTCTTATTAATGGTTCAAACCATGGGGAATTGAAGCACAGGTGCGACTTACCCCCTCTATTAGAGTGTACCCACACTTTACTTTAGAGGAGGTCCACCAATGCTTATCCCCCCATTTTGTCCCCACTGCGAATGTGAATATCACAGCAGTCCACCTGACTTCGGGCGCTGGTACCACGTCTCCGGCAGCTACGAGACCCTGGCCCATGGGGAGGTCACCCGCTTCAAATGCCTCGGCTGCGGCGGAGGGTTCAGCGAGCAAACCTTCCGCCTCGATTACTACGTAAAGAGAAAGCTCGACTATCAGGTAATCTTCGATCATCTTACCAACTGCGGGGGAGTACGCAAAACCGCCCGCATAATGCAGGTCAGTCACCAGGCGATTATCAACCGTCTGGGCCGACTCGCCCGCCAGGCCATTGCCCTGCAGGCCGATATCCTCCAGGACTACGTTCCCTGCGAGGACCTGGTCACCGACGGGTTCGAGAGCTTTGTCAGCGATCAGTACCAGCCGAACAACATCCACCTCCTGGCCGGCAAGAAGTCACAGTTTTTTATCACCTTCGACTATGCCCATTTGAGGCGCAAGGGTACGATGACCGAGGTGCAGGAGGCCGAGCGTGAGCGGCGCGAGAGGCACTACATCCGCAAAAGGATCTCCATCAGCCAGTCCTTCCTGCAGATTGTCGATCTGGTCGAACAATATGCACAGAAGCGGGGCTTTACCTGCCTTTACAGTGATGAGAAGCT
>JAIPFV010000098.1 GCA_021736475.1 Spirochaetia bacterium
CCACTGAACCAGGGATGGCTACATACAGGACCTGGACATCGGATAATACAGGAGGTGAGAAAGATGGAGAATTATGAATATCATAAAAAACGAGCTAAAGAAGTATTAGATGCAGAGGTAAAAGATGATTATGTACGAATGTTTATGGGTGTACCTATAGAAGCCTTTGAGAGAGAGTATCTAATTAAAATGATTACGTTTCTTAATAGGTATAATAGTGCGAAGTATGAAAGAATTAAGACGGAGGAATAAATAATGGAAGAGATTAAGCTAAGAGCGTGGGATGTAAAACGAGAATGTTATTTTATTCCAAAAAAATTAGATCTTGAAAACAGAGACGATGGATTGCCATGGGTACATGATGGGAGTAAGTTTATAACCGATGTAATTCTTGAACAATTCATAGGACGATACGACCGTAATGGAAACGAGATATACAAGGGGGATAAATACCTTATAAGTCTCGGTGAAGGAGTAGAATCTATTGACACGGTTGAATGGTCAGAGACAAGAGCGGGTTTTGTTGGGCGAACACCAGCGGGGACTATTTATCCAATTCCCTGGGGAAAAATAGAAGTTGTCGGCAACATCCACGAAGACCAGGAGATGGTGGAGGAACAATGGGACGGACCAGAAAACCAACAGTAAGATTCTCGCTTGAAAGCAGCGAACATAAGGAAGAGTTGGAGAGCTACGCAAAACAGAAAGGATTCGCAAATGCTGGCACTCTGGCTCGTGTTGCTCTATTTCAGTATATAAGTAGGCATCCGCTTAAAAAGTCTCAGGGCTGTACAGCACAGAAGGCTGAGGGGGAATAAAATAAGCATGGGTGGAAGAAAATGGACGGTTGAACAACATCCTAAAAGAGATGAGATAGAGAAGGCACTGATAGAAGGTAAGTCTCAACGGTCCATATCGGGCCAATATGGCGTACCTAAAACTTCAATCCAACGATATGTGAACCATCGGTTTGTAGATTTGGCTGCAGACGCAATACGAGAGCGGCAGCTTGACCGTGGAGAAGCAATCATTGATAGGATACATAATATAATCAAGCAACTCGAGAAGCTTATCAATGCCACCGACGAATGGCTGACCGATCCGGAAGATGATACGAAGTACAATCTATTCCCTAGGGCCGATGAGGTAGAGATTATCTACTACACCTATAACGCAGACGGGAAGCCCCAGAGGAACAAAAAGAAGCTGCAGAGGCTCATAGAGGATATAGAGGGATCAGGGAAGAATGTAGACCAACTGCAGTGGAAGAACGCGGATATACGACAGCTCCTCCCAAGGGTGGCGGACTCCCTCCATAAACAGCTCGACCTTGTGGCAAAGATCTTAGGAGAAGTGAAAGAGAAACAGGGCGGAGATACGTACAACTTTATCCAGGTAATAGAGCAGGCCCATAAGGAGCGCAATGCAGGCGATAGCTGACAAACCGGCTACATTACCAATCGAGGCAATCCACCATTACCTCGATCATCCTATTGATTATGTGAGAGACATAATAGGAGCAGAGCCCACAGACCAGCAGAGAGAAGTGCTGAGCATACTTCCGCAAGAGAACGCTATCGCTATTCGATCAGGCCACGGTATCGGAAAGACAGCACTGGAGGCGTGGGCTCTTCTATGGTTTCTCCCGCTGCACCCATACGCGAGAATCCCGTGTACAGCCCCTACAGGCCACCAGCTCGAGGATATCCTATGGCCGGAGGTCCATTACTGGCTTACCAGGTCAAAGGCCCTCAAGGACGTGCTCGAGTGGACCAAGACAAGACTCGCGGTAAAGGGAGCCGAGGAGACATGGTTTGCTGTCCCCCGGAGTGCGAACAAACCGGAGAACCTGCAGGGGTTCCATGGGAAGCACATAATGTTCATGGTGGATGAGGCATCCGGTGTCCCCCAGGATATCATGGAGGTGATCGAAGGAGCGCTGACTAGCGGGGGCGCGAAGCTTCTCATGGCCGGAAACCCTACGCAGCTCTCCGGGACCTTCTTCGATGCTTTCCATAAGGACCGAAGACTCTATTCTACGTTCACCTTCAGCTCAATAGACAGCCCGAATGTAAGCGAGGCATACCCGAAGCGAGTAGGGGAGAAGTACGGGGTAAACTCCGATGTCTATCGCGTACGTGTTCAGGGGCTATTCCCCCGTGGAGAGCCGGATACGTTTATACGGCTCGACCACGCAGAAGCGGCAATCGGAAGAGAAGTGAAGCAGGGCGGCCCCATAGTGATAGGTGTGGACCCTGCACGGTTCGGAGACGATGAGAGTGTAGTATGCCCGAGGAGGGGAAAGCAGATCCTCCCGCTGCAGGGATTCCATAACGTAGATGGCGGGACCCTGGCCTCTCATGTAATCAAGATAGTCTCCAGCCTACGAGACGAACATGAATATAATGAACCCATTGAGGTTAGAGTGGACGAGACGGGAATAGGAGCAAGTGCAGTAGATTTCCTCAAGAGGATGGCGAAGAAGAGAAACCTCATCATAGTGCCGATCAACTTCGGAGCAGCCGGCGACAAGGACTATAAAGACTTCGGCTCAAAGATATGGGGAGAGATCCGTGATGCTCTAATGGAGGTATCACTTCCAGACGACCAGGACCTTACTGCTCAACTGGTGACGAGAAAATACAAACTCGAGCTCGACGGGCGGATAAAACTCGAGAGAAAAGAGGATATGAAGAAGAGGGGTATATCCTCCCCGGACAGGGCGGATGCACTTGGGCTTGCTACTGTGGATCTATCAGACCGGACCTTCAGAATAGAGGATGTGTCCGGTTCAATGGATGAGAAAATACCAGGAATAGAGGACAGTATAATCGACGACACGATAGAAATTATGGAGGACCTATGAGATATGCACTTTCGGTGTGCTTAGGGGAGAAGGATGCTGGAATATCAGTGCTGCAGCGAGTAGAGAAGGACCGGAACTCCCTCGAGGTTCCGGATCACTGGCTGGTGTCCACTCAGGACGTGTTCATTCAGAGAGTTTACCACCTACGACACTTAGAGAAGATCGACCTCGACTACGAGAAGATCATCGATAGACTCTCAGATATCTCATACAAACTCGAGATGCAGGATAGGACAAAGCTCCTGGTAGATGTGACAGTCTCCGGTAATTCTGTAGTAGATGTGATGCGGGACGAGAGACTGTATCCAGTGCCAATCAAACGTGTAGACGGTGGAAATGTAGTTCGAGGTGATATAGGCTACACTGTACCGGAGAAGGATATGATAACCAGCCTAAAGGTCCTTTATCAGAGCAGAAGGATCAAAATGCCAAGTAAACTCAAACACCTCGAGGAGTTCCAGAACGATCTTCTCAATTTCTCTCTTGGATTGACCGCGGAGGAATGGCGAGAAGGATCTAAGAGTGTACTAGTACTCTCGGTGGCTCAGTCAGCATGGTACTTCGGCAGGGCATACAGGAACAACAGACTGATAGGAAACCAGCAGGAGGTGGCGAGTGACTGGAATCCACTTGGATAGTATAAAAGACGAGCGGGTCCACCGAGCTCTCCTCTGGCTTCTAAGTGAGATAGAGCGCCAGGAGTTCGGAGAGATAACGATAAACGTGAAGAAGAACGGAGGGGTCATAACTTCGATAGAAAAGACTATTACACAGAAGGAATATAAAAAATAAACTTTCCCTTGACATAGTGTAACATCAGCGTTACAATTATAGGTACAGTATAAAGGGAGGTTGATATGAAGGGATTTAGTGTGGTTGATAAAGACAAGTTTTACAGGGTAATAGGGAATTATAATGTTCATCCTACTCCTGTAGGTCCATGGCCGTATAATTCATACTTCAAAACACAGCTAGGACAAATCATAGGAATAAAAGAGAATTATTTTCCTGATGAAGTGGAGTATTCTATACCTAACACAAGGTATTGGTTGCATGAGTAAATTGTATACCGCCAGAGAGATAGCAGATCTTACCGGGCTTTCTTTCGAGAATGTCCGGGTAAGAATACACCGGCTGGGGCTGGAGCCGAAAGAGAGGAAGTATGGACTTTCTTTCTATGATAAAAAGCAGACGGAGAGAGTGAGGGTAAACAAATGAAAGTATGGGTATATACACATGATCCAGTGTTACACTTGGCCTACTCAGAGGCTGAAGCCGAGTTAATGTTCGGCCCTTTAGACAGTGATGATGAAGAGTACTTTACTGATATTCCAGAGGAAGTTTATGCTAAAATGAAAAAAGCGAAATCAGACCTGTTCGAAGCAAGTGAACAAATAAAGAAGTATTGGGACAAAGAGAGGAATAAATGAATATCACGTATGTAACAGGTAGAATAGGAGTAATAAATGAAAAAGAAAAAAGTAAAAGTTCCCGGAGTGGGAACATTATTTATCATGTTTGTCCTGGGAGCCGTTGGCGTCTGGTATCATGTCTTTGCTCCTATACATGAGTTCTGGCATGTACTTTTCGGCATAGTAGAGGGAGCCGAGTGGGTGTTGTGGAATGGTACTGCTTATAACAATGTGAATACTCTCTACCAGGTAAACAATATATCTATTTATGCAGGCTACTTTGGAGAGATGCTGGCCTTATCGGTAATTATTGTATTCCTTTTGACGAAGTATAAGTTCAAGCTGGCTACTTTATTTTTCGGAGCTATGCATTGCACTGCGTGGTACGCATGGGAGGGATCTGACTGGCACTACGTAACTCAACCAGGGATGGTGTGGGTATACTGGTCTGCATTTTGGCTTATTGTAACGTGGATATTATACCTCTACATAACAATTCGTGTTTCGTCGTTGACAAAAGGGAACTAGTGATCTATACTTCTAAATAACAATTAAGCGTTTGCCAGGGAGAGCGAAGAACCTGGACGTCTACTGATAATTGAACAGAGGCGAGTTGATGTACTCATCGGAGAAGGTGGGTATGTCAGCTCGCCTTTTTTATTGGAGGAGTAATGAACATAGCTTCTATTATTGCACGTACAAATGATCTCGGCGCTCGAAACGAAATGAATGTCCCAGAGAGGGAACGAGATCAAGCGATAAGCAAAAGCCAGAGAGGCGAGGATCTTACTATTCTCGAGAAATTACAGAAAGAAAAGTTCGATCAAAATGTGAAAGACGTCATAAGGAAAGGAAGAGAGAACCCAAAGAAAAGGCAGAACACCTCCCAAGAAGAGAATAAGAAATCAAACACGTACTCCTATGAAGATCGCGGTAAGAGTGTCTCCTACGGAGAGAAGGGCCAGAAAGTAGAAGAGGTCCAGAAGATTCTCAAGGAGAAAGGATACCTCGACAAAGATGCGGATGGAAACTTCGACTACGACACTCTCATAAGCATAAAGAAGTACCTCGAGGATATGAACGCTACCGAGCGATACAAGAATCTTGATCTTAACAAAATAGACGACAACCTATTGAAAGCTCTCAAAGATCCTTTTCAGAACGAGGAGTGAGAGAATAATTGGAAGACGGTCAGGTAAGAGCACAGAAAATACTCCAGAAATGGAATGATCTCAAAGAAAAGCGCCAGACGTGGGAAAATGAGTACAAAGATATATCTACGTACATTTTCCCGCGCCGGAGCAATTGGGATATGTGGGACGGAGAGGCCCACTCCCAAGGTACAGAAGTATACGACGGGACCCCAATAGGAGCTCTTAACCTCCTGACGAATGGACTAGTGGGGTATCTCGTCTCTCCGGCTTCCAGATGGTTCAAGCTGCGCCTCCCGAACGACCAGCACATGAGGCTCCCGGGGGTAAGGGTTTGGCTCGAGCAGGTAGAGAGTATCCTCTACGACGAGTTCAGCAGGTCCAACTTCTATGAGGAGATTGTAGAGTACTTTCGCGACGGAGGGGCATTCGGCACAGCCACCATGTTCGTGCAGGAGGATCTTGCAAACGAGCTCCCGAACTATTCCACCCGACATCCGAAAGAGATATTTCTGGCGGAAGATAAGTACGGAAAGATAGATACAGTTTTCCGGAAATTCGTAATGACCGCCAGACAGATGGAGCAATCCTTCGGGAAAGAGAATCTGTCTCCGAGTGTGGCAGACAATCTCAAGAACAATCCCGGAGAGCGGATCAGCATTATCCATGCAGTCTTCCCCCGGACCGACAGGGATGTAACGAAGAAGAACAATAAGAACATGCCCTATGCCTCCATTTATGTGGAGGAGAGTAGATCGAACATACTACGTGAGGGCGGATTCCATAGACTGCCCTATGTCGTCTGGAGATACAGTACCAACTCCGATGAAGTCTACGGACGCGGACCTGGGTATGAAGCTCTCAGTGATGTAAAGAAGAGTAACAGAGTCTCCGAGAGCATGCTCAAGAGCGCTCAGATGATGGCAGATCCGCCGCTAAATGTGCCGGAGGAGTTAAAAGGACGAGTAAAGTGGGTCCCCCGCGGACTGAATTACTACAGCAATCCTAATGAGACGGTTACTCCGATCAACCATGGGATTCAGTACGAGCCAGGAATGGATAGAGAGAAGCACCTCCAGCAGATAATTGAGACACACTTCCTCGTCGACTTCTTTCTCATGCTCGAGAGAGCGCCGGATAATATGACCGCAACAGAGGTAATGGAGCGGCAGGCGGAGAAGGCTGCAATACTCGGGACGGTCGTAGGGCGTATCGCCTCCGAGTTCCTTGATCCGGTTATAGATCTCACATTCGAGATTGCCTACAAGCAGGGGAAGATACCTCCTCCTCCTCCCGCACTACTTCAGCTCCTGCAGAAACAACGTGGAAGACTCGAGATCGACTACATTGGGCCACTCGCCCAAGCACAGAAGAGATTCCATGTTACCCAGGGAGTGAACCAGAGTATGCAGGCCATTGCGCCCATCATACAGATGAACCCTGCCGTGGGGGATCTTATCGATTGGGACCAGCTTGGTATGGAGATTCTCCGCAGCTACGGAATGCCTGAGAAGGTGATCCGAGACATGAGAGCGGTACGACAGACCAGGGAAAGAAAGCAGGCGCAGCAACAGCAAATGCTCGATGCTCAACAGACCAACGAGATGGTAAAGAGTCTTCCGAATGAGAAACCGGATCAGGGAACTGCAATGAGTCAGATTAATAAACAGCTTACCGCAGCGCTGGCGAAGCAAGGACCAGGAACAGGAGAAGAGACAGAATGATTCGTTTAGGAAAGAGAGAGGACCAGGAGAGTAAGAAGCTAAGGCAAGACTTCCGAAGAGTATTCTCCTCGAGCGAAGGAAAGAAGGTCCTAACCTATATTCTCGCAGACCTTGGATATTTCGATGAAGCGACAGACGAGAGATCCATGGTGCTGCAGGGGTATGCACGAAGACTTCTCGAGATCATGGGGATACTCCATGAGACCAATGCCTACGGGCTGGTCGATAAGATGTTTGATTTACCGGTCTATGACCCGCCTCCAGAGCGGGATCAATATAACAAGGAGCGAAAATAATGGCAGATGCAGCAGTACAGGACCCTCAAGCTGGGGACGATCTGGTACAAGATACCGCGAACCCTCAGAACAAAGCGGACGAACCCAATGTGGACCCGCAGAACGGAGCTGAGGACGACTCGCAAACGGACCAGGCTGGAGCGAATGAACTCCCGAAGTTCCACTATCAATTCTCTAAGGACTACCAAGGACACGAGAAGCTAAAGGACTTCCAGAAGCCTGACGAGCTCGCGCAAGCGTATATAGAGCTCGTCGAGAAGGCAAATGCGGTAGAGACGGAGAGTGGAGAGTCTGGTGAGGATGTAAGCGTACAGGATGCTTCCGAGTACGACTTTACCGGAATTGAGGACCCGACAGGTCAAGTAGGAGATGAAGATGTACAGCAGGTCAAAGACCTCGCGTACAAGCTGAAGCTCTCAAAAGACCAGGCGAGAGGGCTGTACGAGTCTGTAGTCTCGGATCTGAACTCGATGATCGAGAAGCAGAACCAGAGTCAGCAGCAGCAGTCAGAGGCCAACGACAAGGCGCTGCGCCAAGAGTTCGGGGATCAATTTAAGGAGAAGGTCACAGAAGCACACCGCGCCTACGAGCAACTTGGCTCGAAAGAGCTTGGGGATCTGTTAGATTCCTATGGGCTGGGAAATCACCCCGATGTGGTTAAGACCTTCCTCAACATCCACGAGAAGATCAGCGAAGATTCGCTTATCGAAGGTGGACCTGGAGGGGGAGAGCGCAATCTCGCAAAGGAATGGTTTCCCAATAGCCTGAAAGAATAGTAAAGGCAGGAGATAGTTATGGCTATTGACCAGACTAACCAGCTTACACTCGCGGAGGTAACGAAACGCCTCCACCCGACCGAGAAGAAGCTGGCTGATATCGCAGAGATCCTCGAAGAGAGTAATGAGATCCTCACCGATCTCAAGTTCGTCGAGGCAAATAACGTGACCTCTCATATCACTACGCAGAGGGCGCGTGTTCCCGAGGCATCCACCAGGATGATAAATGAGTATGTCGGTGCCGAAACCACTGACGTCCGTCAGATCGAAGAGTTTATCTGCATGCTGGCAGTGTACAGCGTTGTAGACAAGAAACTCGTCGACATTACCGGAGACAAGGCCGGTTTTATGATGGGCGAGGTCAAAGGTTTCATCGAAGGCATGGGCCAGCAGGCCGCCGACATGATCTTCTACGGCAATCGTGCAGACGACCCCGGAGAGATTACCGGACTGGCGAACCGCTACAACAGCCTGAGCAAAGACAATGTGTGGGACAACGGCGGAAGTTCCAACCGGACCTCTATATGGGTACTCCAGCACGACCTCGATAAGTTCCACGGGATTTATCCGAGAGGTTCCAAGTCTGGACTGGACCACCGAGACCTTGGTGAGAGCACCAAGACCAACTCGGACGGTAAAGAGATGCAGGTCCTCCGCAACTACTTTACCTGGGACTTCGGTCTTGTGGTCCGTGATCCGAAGGCAGTGCAGCGCGTTGCTAATGTGGACTCGACCGCAACTTCGAGTTTCTCCTTCGATAACTCGATTATCAAGGCTCTCAACCAGATGCCTAAGAGGGGGAAAGGTTCTGTGATCTACGTCAACCGAGACGTGTTCACGATGATGGATATCTACGCCAAGGACAAGACGAACATGGCGTACGGCAATATCAAAGACGCAGCAGGTCAGGAAGTGACTACGTTCCGCGGGATTCCGGTCCGCCTCGTAGAGAGCCTCCTTTCTTCTGAAGATGCTGTGAGCTAAGGGGGAGAGAATGACACAGGATATTAAAAACCTATTCACCTACAACAGCTCTACCGGCGCAAAAGACCAGGCGGTAACGGCGAGTGCTGCGAGTAACTCCCAGCTTGGCTTCGGTAGCAAGGATATCGGGAAAGGGAACCCGGTGCGCGTGTACGCGATCGTCACCACTGACTTCGCAACTCTCACTTCCCTCGAGATCGCCATACAGGAGTCTTCCGACGATGGGGACTCTGATGCGTATGCTGATGTGATCTCCAGCGGTGCGATTCCTCTCGCGGATCTTACCGCAGGGGACATTGTGTGGGAGGCGACCCTTCCCGCCGAGTGCGAGAAGTACCTTCAGGCATACTTCACCGTGGCCGGTTCGAACGCGACCGCCGGAGAGATCCTTGTCGGTCTGAGCTTCAAGTAGGAGGCATACATGAAAGCAAAAGCTAAAGAAAAATGCTTCTACAAAGGTAAGCTGTATAAAGAGGGGGAGTCGAAAGACTTCCCCGACAGCGAGAAGAAGAATGAGAGCTTCAAAGAGTTCTTTGAGGTCATAGACAAACCGAAGGGGAGGCCAAAGAGTGACAGCGCTGGAGATAGCGAACCTGGCACTTCTGAAACTGAAGGCTAGCTCACTCTCCTCTTTTAATGACTCGGGGTACGTGGCGACATTAGTGCGCACGTACCTCGTGTTCATATCAGACGAGGTGTCCCTTGAGTATGACTGGCAGTTCGCCAAGAAAAGGACGGAGCTATCAGAGAATACCACGGCAACAAATAACACAGACTACGATCATATCTATGATCTTCCCTCAGACTGCTTACTTCCAAGGAAGCTGAAAGGAGATGCTGAGTATATGGTCGAGTACGGCCTGCTCTACACAAACGCAGATTCTCCGGTTCTCATCTACACGACGAATGTCATGGAAATGGTAGACGACGATGGAGACGGGACTACTCCGGACGTTCCTCAGATAGTCAGCGGTATAGATATTCCTCCTCTCGTAGAGGACGCGATAGCATCGGCCCTGGCATCAGAGCTTGCTCCGAAGATAACCGAGAGTGCGCAGCTCCAGCAGCAACTAGCGCAGGCTGCAGCAGGAAGTATGCACCGTGCAAAGCAGCATGATGCAAAGCTGGTCCCCGAGACCATCGAGGATCCGGTAGATTGGGGGAGCGGTGTATAAAAAACGTATACTCCTAACTAACTTCTCGCGGGGGATGGTATCTCCCCGCCTCTCATCCCGAGTAGACACGGACCTTGCACGGTCGGCAGTAGAGGAGATTGAAGGTTTCGTGGTCCATCCGGACGGTGGGATCGTTCGCCGTCGTGGGACTATCTACGGAAAGGATGGAGTAGGGATCTCTCCTGGAGGAGGGGTCCCGGCATTCGTTACGTTTCAAAAAAGAAACACGATAGATGGTTATGAGGTCAATTATATTGCCTATGTGCAGAAGAATGGAAGTGATTACCAGCTGATCATACGCAATATGTCCACTGGGATTGAGAACGTTATTACTAACTCTAAGCTACAGAATTCAGTTGGTAAGCCGCTTTTTACTTCAGGGAAGATGAACAACGTATATTCACTTCTTTCCAATAGCTCTCTTCCACTAGTTGAGAGTACAGCAACATTAGCAGAGAAAACTATTGGATATAACCCGACCGATTATTCTAATGTATATTCTCTTCCTGCAGACTTTTATCTTGATTACTATTTGGCTTCAGGGGATACATATACGCTATTTGAGAGTAAAGGCGTAACCTATCTTGCAACCGACGATGCAAGCCCGCAGCTCAATTATGCTGATATTAGCAAAGATACAAAAGAGGACGTTACCCTAACCGGTGCAACCGCTCCACACCCAACAGATAGAACCTATGTGTACGAGCTGCCGGCAGAATGGGAGCAGGTATACTATATTGATACCGATAGCACTGAATATGAGATAGACAAAGATGTAAATGCTATCTACACCGACAGTGCAACACCAACTCTTCACTATACAAACTTAGAAGATACTTATGGATTTGACTTTGTGTATCAAGTACCGGGAGACTTTTACTCTGCAGACAGCATTTCCCCGGACTTGGAATATTTGGTGTACGCCCCTGCAGGGACCACTTATCTATACACAAACGCAAAACCTAGTGAACTGACCTTAAATTACAAAGCCTCAATTGCCAGTAGCTTCAACGAGTATGTTCATATCTGGACAAACGATGTGAGCTTTCTGGTAGATCTTAGTGATTACAGCTTCCACGGAAACGACGAGAAAACAGACCAGGAGATATCAACTCTTTTTCAGAACCG
>JAIPFV010000099.1 GCA_021736475.1 Spirochaetia bacterium
ATAGAATCCCCGGGCATAGAGACCGAAATTCTCAGAAAAGTCGGTAATCAGCCATAGCCCTGTGTGCACGGCCTGATCAAATTCGTATTCCGGTTGCACGGTCACCTTACTGGTGCTTTGCACAAAACCTCCCCAGTCGGTTACTGTTTCAGAAAACAGCGGAGGGGCAAAAAAGAAGAATAGCAGGATTAACCCTATTAGAGCAGAAACTCTGGTTTTCATGAGCGATCCTCCTTCCACTCCAACACGCGTCCAAGGATTTGAACCGCATCGGTACCGCTTATCGATCGTCCGGGAGTGGACTTACCTGGAATACACTGCAGGTACTTCAGTTCCCTGGCGGCATAGCGGGGTCCGGGAAACAGCGTGTACATCAGGCCTCCGCGTATATCAAAGGCTTTCATTAACAAGTAGGAGTATTCGCCTAAGCTGATGGGGTCGTTACTTGCCGTTGAGGTATCCATCCATCCTATCCGGCTTACCGCCATAGCCGCCTCCTGGGGTGAAGACTCCTCCGGCAGTTCGTCTGCTGCAGTCAGAACCATATAGGCCGAATATCCTAAAACAGCCCGCTCCTGAGCAAGAAAGCGGTCGAGGGTTTCGTTTGACTGAGCATAAAGATGAGAAATTGAAAGGATAAAAAGAATGCCGAAGAAAAGATGCGCACAGAGCTTTTTTCTCATAGAACCTCCATTGTTAAGGTTGGCTATTAAGTACAGACATTAAGTTTGTGGTGAGCCAAAACTTTTTTAGGTGTTTATTTAATATAAAACATGTACAACGGTGTATACCCCAATTATACTAGCCTTATTACCAAAAGCAACATAAACTTTGAATTGCTATTATACGTGGGGGGCACGGATGCGCGGTAAAACTTTGTATGTTTTTTTCATTCCCATACTAATTACTTTTCTGTTTTCGCTTATGAGCTTTCTTCCGGTGTACCAGACTTTTGAAAACAGGTTGTACGACCTTTTTCTGGCGATTCGCCCGGAAATTGCGGAGGATGAGCGTCTGCTGCTGCTTGATGTGGACGATTTAGCCATTTCCGAGGTAGGGGTGTGGCCCTGGAGCAGAGATATCATGGCCAACGGCCTGCTGCTTTTGCGGGAGTTTGATGCTGGGCATATAGTCTTTGATATCGAGTATACCGAGGAAAGTCCCCTGGGGGTCAACTCACAGGTTTTACGTAAGGAGATTCCCGAGCTGTTTCAACAGGAGTTTCGGGAGTTGCAAAATAACATCGACGCACTTTTCAATGCACTGACTGCCGGACAGATTCCCCTAAATGAGGCTGAGAGCTATATTGATGACCTTCAGCAGCTTACCGAGGAGTCCCGGAACACGCTGCTTACAAAGGTACGGGATATAGAGCGGGATAATGATGCCTATTTCGGCAAAATGGCTCACTTGAACGGGAGAAGCTTTTTTACTACCTCCGCTCTCTCCGAGGAAGATGCCTCGGTAAATGAAACCCTGATAGAATACGCCGAGGAAAATGTTGCCCTTACACAGGTAACGGGCGAGAATCCCGGATTGCGACAGGCAGAAGGGATACGGCCTGCTATCTACCCCATTCTTAGCCGGGCCCGGGGCGCGGGCTTTCCCAACGTAAGGGTCGACCCCGACGGGGTTCGACGGCGGATAGACCTGCTTATCGAATACCAGGACAAGTATTTTCCACAGCTGGCATTTGCACCTCTGCTGCAGTGGCTGGGGAATCCGGAAGTAGAGTTGGGTGCACATACTATTACTCTGAGGGATGCCGGGCACCCGGATAGAGGAAAGCAGGATATAAAGATACCCCTTACCGAGACAAATCACCTGCTGATCAATTGGCCGCAAGAAAGCTACGAAGAGAGTTTTCGCCATCTTAGTTACTATGAGCTGGTGTATAATCGCGAGCTTGAGCAACGCTTGATTGAGAACTTAAACATAATGGACGAGGCCGGTTACCTGGCATACCACGAAGGGGATTTTCCACTTATGGATGCCTATAACTATGCGGAAGAGATTAAGCATGAGGTGCTGGAGGGGGGGGACCCGGAATTGATGGACGAGTACATTGAAGTGCGTCGCAGGTTCTTTTCCGGGGTGGATGCCTTCTTACAAGGTCCGGCGGAGGCTACTATCGATTCCGAGATAGACAGGATGCTTTCCTCCGGTCAGTTGGATGATCCGACGGCGGAGGCGTACCGGGAAATTAGGAGCCAGATACCTGAAGTTTTTTCCGCCGGCAGAGATGTACAGGAAAACCTGGCCTCATCACGGGCCCGGCTGGCTGAGGCTATTCCCGACTCCTTTATTATTATTGGCTTTGTGGGTACCTCTACCACAGATATCGGGGTTACCCCCTTTGACGAAGAGTACATGAATGTAGGTACCCATGCCTCTCTGGCAAATACAATTCTGCAAGAAAACTTTCTTGATGAACTTCCCGAATGGTATTCTATGGTACTAGGCCTTCTTGCAGCACTGTTAGTGACACTGGTGACCAGGCGGATGACGCCGGTTCATTCCCTGCTCTTTGGGGTCCTGTTTTTATTGGTGATAGTTGCTGCCGACCTGGGTGCCTTTGTAGCAACCGGGGTATATTTACCGCCCCTGATACCGATGTCTTCCGTGTTTTTTACCTTTTTAGTTCTGACTGCGATTCAGTTTCTTCAGACCTCGAAGGACCGGTTGTATATTAAAAACGCCTTCAGTCACTATTTGTCGACTGATGTTATCAATGAGTTACTCTCTGATCCGGAGAAGCTTTCCCTCGGTGGTGATAAAAAGCATATGACCGCCCTGTTTACCGACGTAAAGGGCTTTTCGACTATTTCAGAGCAACTTGATCCAACTGAGCTGGTAAGTTTGCTGAACCAGTACTTGTCAGAGATGAGTGACGTAATTTTAGAACAGAAGGGTACCATCGATAAATATGAGGGAGATGCAATTATCTCCTTTTTTGGGGCTCCCCTTGACTACGAGGATCATGCGGCCCGGGCCTGCAGGTCGGCAATCCGGATGAAAAAAGCAGAAGAGGAGCTGAACAGACGTTTTCTTTTTGAAAAACTGTCTCCAGTGCCGGTTTTTACCCGGATAGGAATAAATACAGGTGAAATGGTGGTGGGAAATATGGGGACAGTACGCAAAATGGACTATACCATCATGGGAAATTCGGTAAATCTAGCTGCCCGGCTGGAGGGAGTGAATAAGCAGTATGGAACCTGGATTCTGGCAAGTGAACCCACTTTTCTTGAAGCCGGCGGAGAGTTTGTGGGCAGAAAATTGGACAGAGTCCGGGTGGTCGGCATAAAGGAGGCTGTGCGTTTGTACGAGCTGATAGATGAAAGGAGTGAGCTTGACCCGGATGTCGGAGAAGCTCTGGAAATTTTTGAAGAAGGCTTGCAGGCCTTTGAGCAGCGGGACTATGACACGGCACAGGGACTTTTTAGTCAGGTGTTAATGATCAAACCGGAAGACGGACCTTCCCAATTTTATCTCAACCGATGCAACAAGTTTAAGAAAAAAGCACCCCCCGAAAGCTGGGACGGGGTGTTTAACTTAACTTTGAAATAGAATCTGTTTTTACAAAACCGTTTTTGCATAACATTTGACTGTTTACAAAAATGTGATAAAATATATTAAAAATTTGGAACAAAGCTTACAGGAGTTGTTGTGACGAATAAAGGAAATGGTCCGGAGGCTAGGGCTTCGGCTTTTGCCCAGGCAGACAGGGAATTGCTTTCGGGGGTTGGGGTAATTGCCCAGGGAATCGCCCGCCAATTCGGGGAATATTGCGAGGTGGTGGTGCATTCCCTGGAAAATTATGAAAACTCAATAGTTGCTCTGGAAAACGGTCAGGTGACCGGGCGCTCAGTCGGCGGGCCGATGACCGATTTCGCCTTGAATGTGTTAGAACGTTGCGATCAGGAGAAGCAGGACGTATACGGTGTGTACTATACCGGCACTGAAACCGGAAAGAATCTTAAATCTACGACTATTGTGATCCGGAATTTAGAGGGGCGACCGATTGGCCTTTTATGCATGAATTTCGACATATCCGCCCCCTTTGCGAAGCTGATGGAGAGCCTGCTGCCCCAGGTTACGGGAACACAAAAGATATCGGAACATTTTCCTCTTACCCCAAAGGATCTGGTGGAAACTTCTTTCAACGAGGTGGTCGAGGAAATAAACCGGAAAGTAGGTATTTCACCAATCCAAAAAAATAAATTGATTGTAGAAGAGCTCTATAAGCGCGGTATTTTCAACATTAAAAACGGAATCGACATCGTTTCGGAGAAACTGGGAGTGTCCCGTTACACGGTGTACAACTACATTCGTGAAGTAAAAGCGGGGCTGGGAGAAAACGAGAGAGAAAAACTGTATACCTAAGCCCACCGGAAGCTTGGGATCCAGTTAAATATATTTTTTTAGGAGGAGTACATGGAACGGAAAGTAATTTACACAGATAAGGCACCGGCGGCGGTTGGTCCTTATTCGCAGGCGGTAGCCTGGGGCAATACAGTCTATGTATCGGGTCAACTGCCTCTTGATCCGGCACAGGGAAAGATTGTGGCCGAGAGTATTGAGGATCAAACCCGCCAGGCTATGGAAAACCTTAAATCTATCTTGGAAGAAGCCGGAAGCTCCCTCGACCGTCTGCTGAAGGTGACCATTTTTCTGCAGGACATGGGAGATTTTAAACGGGTAAACGAAGCCTACGGCGGTTTTTTCTCAGGTGATTATCCGGCACGTTGTGCCTACCAGGTTGCAAAACTGCCTCTGGGCGCCAATATTGAAATTGATGGTATTGCAGCCATTTAATAAGCGGGCAGCAACACTAAGGGAGGAATACGATGAAATTGATGAATGAACTGGGAGTGCCGGTGCCGGCACACAAATCCCATGTGATTCGTCCCATAAAGGACGTTACCCTCGAACAGCGTGAGCGGGCTCTGCGGGAGACTGAATACAATATGTTCTCTTTCCCCGCGGATCTGCTGGTGCTGGATTACCTGTCCGACAGCGGCAGTACCGCCATGAGTGAGCTCCAATGGGCGGCTTTGTTTCATGGTGATGAATCCTACGGAAGAAACAAGGGCTATTACGTATTGTTGGACAGCATTCGCGACACCTTCGAGCGGGGCGATTCTCCCCGGGAAGCTTTTAAGCTGATCCTGTCCGGTGAGAAGGATGTAGAGAAACTAATGGACGAGTTGTACCTGACTAAGGAGGAGGGGGGCTTTGTCAACGCCGGGGCGAACCAGCTGAGCCGTCCGAATGCCTTTATTACTCCTCAAGGTCGAGCAGCCGAACACCTGCTGTTCAGCACTATTCGCGAGGTGTTGGACGAAATGAACGGTCCGGGTAAACCCTACTGGATTCCGAACAATGGCCATTTTGATACCACCGGCGCAAATATCGCCGCGAATGGAATTGAGCCGGTGAACATGTTTCAGCCGGGGGTATTGGAAGAGTTTCCGTGGGAAAAAATGGACAGCGAAAATCCCTTTAAAGGGGATATGGACCTTGAGCGTCTGGAGGCCTTTCTTAAAGAGAAGGGGCGTGAAAATATTCCGGTGATTTATTTGACAATCACCAATAACACGGTTGCCGGACAGCCGGTGAGCCTGAATAACATAAAAGCGGTACACAAGCTGGCTACACAGTACGACATTCCCCTGTTCTTTGATGCCTGCCGGTTTGCAGAGAATGCCGCTTTCATTAAACAGTTTGAAAAGGGGTATGAGCAGCGGTCTATCCGCAGCATCGTGCAAGAAATGTTTTCTCTGGCCGACGGTTTTAGCATCAGCCTAAAGAAGGACGGGCTTTCCAATATCGGTGGAGGTTTGTTCCTTCGCGATAAAGGGGAGTTTGTAAAACGATTTTCTACTGCCAAAGAAGATGTAGGAGTACGGCTGAAGGAGAAACAGATAGTCTGGTTTGGCAACGACTCTTACGGCGCTTTAAGCGGGCGGGATATAATGGCCTTGGCCGTAGGTTTGAATGAGGTAGTCGATCAGTCGTATCTATATAACCGTATTGGTCAGACCCGTCTGTTAGCAGGAAAATTAGCACAAGAGGGAGTACCGGTAGTGCTTCCGGCGGGGGGCCACGCGATTTATCTTGATATGAACCGCTTTTTTGAAGGCTCCGACATGAAGATAGACGATTTCGGGGGAGTTGGGTTTACCATTGAACTGCTGCGAAATTACGGCATCCGGGCCTGTGAATTGGGACCCTTTGCCTTTGAGTGGGATCAGAAGAATGAGGAGCAGCGGCAGGGTATACTGAACCTGGTGCGTTTTGCCATCCCAAGGAACGCCTACAGCCGGGAGCATATCGACTACACCGTGGCGGCGGTGAGCGAACTTTACAAAAACCGCGATAAGATACCGAAGGTCAAAATTACCCGAGGGGCCGAGCTACGTCTGCGGCACTTCCAAACCGGCCTGAAGCCGGTATATTAAAGCTTTTAAGCTACACTTTTTCGGGCTGTCTACAGGTATGCCGTCTCTACTGGACGACATACAGGGACAGCCCCTTTTTTGGAAAAATGTAATCCGGTTGACATGAAGGCAGACAAGAACCTATAGTCTTTAGTTATGAAAAAGAGACGACTGATAACTTCGGCCCTTCCTTATGTAAATAATATTCCACATCTGGGGAACCTTATCCAGGTGTTGTCGGCAGATGTCTTTGCGCGGTATTGCCGCAGCAACGGGTATGAGACCCTCTACGTCTGCGGTACCGATGAGTATGGGACCGCTACGGAGACCAAAGCCCTTGAAGAGGGAATTAGCCCCAAAGAGCTGTGCGACCGCTATTTTGTGGTGCATGACGATATCTACAAGTGGTTTCATATTAATTTTGATCATTTCGGCCGCACATCGCGACCGGAACAGACTGAAATTGTTCAGGATATATTTAAGAAGGTGGATGCCAACGGGTATATCAGCGAGGCGACTATCGAGCAGCTTTATTGTGACAGCTGCCAGCGCTTTCTGGCCGACCGCTTTGTACGGGGCACCTGTCCGCACTGCGGTTACGAGGATGCCCGGGGTGATCAGTGTGAGCATTGCGGGAAATTGCTCGATCCAACCGATCTAATCGAACCGCGCTGCGGCACCTGCGGGGCTGCCCCGGTTCTGAAGCATACTAAACATCTGTATCTCAATTTGCCGGAAATCCTTCCAAAGCTGCAAGCCTGGATGGACAAGGCCTCGGTGGAAGGCTTCTGGGCACGAAATGCAATTCAGATGACTAAAAGCTGGATTCGGGACGGGTTAAAACAGAGAGCGATTACCCGTGACTTAAAATGGGGAATCCCGGTGCCGAAAGAGGGCTTTGAAGACAAGGTTTTTTACGTATGGTTTGATGCTCCGATAGGCTATATCTCCATTACGGCCGATTTAACCGATGAGTGGGAGTCCTGGTGGAAGAGTCCCGATGATGTCGAGCTGTATCAGTTTATCGGCAAAGACAATATTCCATTCCATACGGTTATTTTCCCCTCATCCCTACTGGCTACCGATGAGAATTGGACTATGTTGCATCATATGTCCTCCACCGAATATCTGAACTACGAAAGCGGGAAGTTTTCCAAAAGCAAGGGAGTCGGAGTATTCGGAAACGATGCCAAGGATACCGGTATTCCCGCGGACGTGTGGCGGTTTTACATTTTTTATAACCGACCGGAGAGCTCGGATGCAGTTTTTACCTGGGATGATTTTCAGGAGAAAGTAAACGGGGAGCTCATCGGAAACCTGGCGAACCTGGTAAATAGAACCCTGTCATTTATCGGCAGATTTAAAGAGGGAGAGGTTCCCCAGGTTGAACCGGATGGGGAGTTTGTACAGGAAGTAAAAACTCGCGAAGCGGAAATTACCGCAGCAATGGAACGTGCCGAGCTGCGGCAGGGTTTTCGTAAAATATTTGCTTTAGCCTCTTACGGGAACCGCCGTTTTCAAGCCGGAGAACCTTGGAAGACCCGAAAAACCGATCCGGAGGCTGCCGACCGTCTGCTGATGGAATTGGCCTATGTGGTTCGCGATTTAGCGGTAATGATAGAGCCGTATATTCCTCAAACCTCCGCGCGAATATTGCGTTTTCTTGGTCAGGAAGGGGCTACTTGGGAGGTCCTGGGAGATTTTTCAGGTCTTAAAAAGATAAGCTCTCCGGAGATACTCTTCGAGCGGCTGGAGGATGATTTTATTCAGGGGCTCCGTGAGCGCTTTGCCGGTAGTCAGGCGGATCGGGCCGAGAAAGAGAAAGAAAGGAAGGCTGTTATGGAAGAAACAGATAAAGTGAAAACGGAAGAACAGGCTGAAAAGAGTCTTGAAGAGCGGTTTACCGAAGCGGTGGATCTGCGGATTGCAAAAATTACCGCTGTAGAACGCCACCCGGAAGCTGATAAGCTGTATATTGAGACTATCGATGCCGGTGATGAAGAGGCGCGGCAAATTGTGAGCGGTCTCGTGCCTTTTTATGAAGAAGAGGACCTGCTGAATAAAAATATAATTTTAGTGTACAATCTTAAGCCGGCTAAATTACGCGGTGTAAAAAGCCAGGGAATGTTATTAGCAGCAGAGAAAGCAGGTGACGAGGAACACAGTAGTGTAGAGGTCCTGTTTGTCGATGAGGCAGCTCCGGGAACAAGAGCAGTACTGGAGGGTTTTTCTCTGCCGGAAACTGCTCCGAAAAAACTCAAAATTGACGACTTCTTTAAGATTTCCATTAGTGTAAAGGATAATACTGTTATGGTGGGCTCAGCTACTCTGACAGTCGGCGGAAAGCCGGTTACTACCAGAACGGTGTCACAGGGAAAAGTCGGTTAATACGATTTAATGGAAGTTATTCAGCCGGTTGAATCAAAGGACCTGCCAAGAGGCTCAAATTTTCTTCAATCCGCCTTTTGGGGGGACTTCAAATCGAGGTTCGGATGGCAGCCGCTTGCTTTTTCCGTCCAGGGGTACCCGCTGCTGGTACTGCTGCGCAGGCTGCCCGGCGGAGTTTCTCTGGCCTATGTGCCCCATCCCCTTACGAGCATAGCTCCGGAGCGGAGGGATTTACTGGGAGAGCTGGCGGGCGAACTGCCGAAGTATCTTCCTTCCGGCACTCTGGCTGTCCGTTACGACATCGCCTGGGAGCTTCCCCTGCGGTTAAGGGAGTGGGGGATACCCAATGCCCGGAAGGCGGCTATGGATATTCAGCCGCCCAGCACGGTAATTCTGTCCCTTGAAGACGAAGAGGAACAGCTGCTGCAGGGTATGAAGCGCAAAACCCGCTACAATATTAAGCTGGCTGGTCGGAAAGGGGTAGAGACCACACTGGAGCCGGATGAGTTTTTGCAGGAATGGTACGAACTTTACCGCGAAACGGCTGAACGGGACCGGATTGAAATCCACAGCTACAATTACTACCACAGCTTACTGGAACTATCCCGAGAGCAAGGTTCTGAGGGGCCGCAGCTGCACTTGGTCAGCGCCCGTCATGAGGGGGATCTGCTGGCCGGAATCATTGTCGGTATCTACGGCCAGAGGGCCACTTATATGTACGGAGCCTCCTCCAATCGTAAGCGCAACTTGATGGCCTCCTATGCCGTGCAGTGGGAAGCGATCCGATTGGCAAAAAGCTCCGGCTGTGGAGAGTACGACCTGTTCGGAATACCCCCTGCAGATGACCCCGAGCATCCCATGCACGGTCTGTACCGGTTTAAGACCGGCTTTGGCGGCCGGGTAGTTCACCGCCCGGGAACCTACGATGTTCCGATATCGCCCATCAAATACCCCCTATTTAGGAAACTTGAAAAAGCCCGGAATTTTTACTACAAAAAAATGAAAAAACGAAACAGCTGAAAAATCGGCAGCCGAGCCCGCAGGGCAAGGCCTCTGTCAGCCTATTGATCAAGTTCATCGAGAGTCTTGTTCGTCTTTAGCTCCTCAACCAGCGCTTTGAAGGCCCGCCCCCGATCGAACTCATTTAGGAACATCCCAAAGGATGTGCTGCCGGGCGAGAAGAGCACTGCATCCCCCGGCGATGCGGCTGAGCGGGCAGAGAGAACCGCACTGCCCAGAGTATCGAAGGGGCCCGAGAAGGGTACCTGCTGTTGCGCTAAGGCTTTCTGCATATGATCACTCGCACTTCCATTCAGAAGATGGATTGATGCGGCGAGATTCCAGGCCGCATTCAAGGGGGAGAAGTCTAACTGTTTATCGGTTCCCCCGACAATCAGATGCACCTTGCCGTCTAAGCTCCGCAGTCCGGCTGCCGTGGCGTCGGGTATTGTGGCGGCACTGTCATTGTACCAACGAACTCCGTGTATCACTTCAACCAATTCCATGCGATGCTCGATTCCGGAAAAAGCGGCCCCTTCACGGTGGATTACCTCTGTCGGCACTCCCTGGATCGTAGCGATTAATGCCGCTACCAGCAGATTTAACCGGTTATGTACCCCGGCTACGTTCACTTCCGGCGGCACTATTTCGTGCAGTGTATTATTAACCCTATAATATCCCCTGCCGGCATCCAGGAAAGCCCCGTCACCAATTTCCGGCGGCAGGGGTTTTGCAGAATAAAACAGCGGCCTGCCTGGAGTGTTCTCTGCAAACCAGGGGCCGTAGGAATCATCAAAAAAGCAGATACTGGGGGATTCTGCGTCCTGACCGGCAAATATTCGGGCTTTATCCTCGGCGTATTCCTGCATATTCTCGTAACTGTTCTGATGGTCGGCTAAAATATTAGTAATTACGGCTATACGGGGCTGCAGCAGTGTTATGGGCTGGATATCGGCCAGCTGCCACGATGAGAGTTCTAGAATAACCGGACTGCTTGAAGGAGAAAGACATTCTTCTAGAAAGGTAAGCGGTGAGACGGTAATATTACCGCCAAGCAGTACTCGCGGGTCGGCAGCTTTCATTATTTGGTGCAGGGCCGACACCGTGGTCGATTTGCCCTTACTTCCGGTAACAGCAATCAGGGGGCGGGTATTCAGCCGCAGGAACACGGATATATCGGTTTCTACCTGACGGGCGAGCTGCAGGTACTTAGACTTACGGGGCACGGCGGGGTTTTTTATTACTAGATCGGCCGAGGTGAAATCCTCACTCTCGTGCCGCCCCAGGGTATACCTTATCGGCAGGTCCGCAAGTTTTTCCAGGCTGGGGGAGAGGGTGTGTTTATTTCGCAGATCCGTTACCGTAACAAAAGCGCCGTGTTCTGCAAAAAAACGGGCAGAGGCAATTCCTCCACCGTGCAGTCCAAGGCCCATAATGGTTATTTTTAAGCCGCGAATATCATTCAGAGTGGAAATCAATCTGAAACTCCTTCATATCGTGCTCATTCAGGTAGGTACTAATTTCAAGGGGAGCCCAGACTTCCTGCCAGCGGTTCGAGACTTTCTGTTTTAGCTTTAGAA
>JAIPFV010000100.1 GCA_021736475.1 Spirochaetia bacterium
TCGAATTATATTTCGTAGCCAAATGTTTGTCAAATCTTTTTCTAAAAAGACGTAACAAAGGTAACAAAGATACGGCAAAGGGCGCTTTTATTACCTCCTCTATTATCTCTTCACCTGAAAGCGCACCGCAAACCGCCCCATCGAGGCCTGTTCGGGTGTTTTTATCGCAGGTTTTGCTGCAGGTTTTGCTGCAGGTTTTATTAACTCGTTGAAAGTAGTTTTTATATCGATACTTATCTCGGCCTCTACTCCTGTCGGCCATCCGCTCAAGGCCCCGGCTCCGAAGACCACGGCCCGGGCACCCCGGTTTTCAATGCGTGTGAGCAATTCCTGAAGCGCATTAGGCTCTCCGTCCAGGATTGCAATCACCGCTTCTGATGCTATTTCGAGCCTACTTCCTTCGCCCGTCGCCCCGGCACTGTTCAGCGGATTTTTGCCCTGTTCGCCCATGTGTACCAACTTGACGTCCAGTGCCGGCAGCTGCGCAGAGAGCTCCGCCTGCACCGCCAGCGCAAAGTCCTCCGAGAAGTGTCCATCCCGGCTCCATACAAGCTGAATGGGCTGCCGATTGCTTTCTGTGGTGGCGACGGTGGTAGATGCGGTGGAGTCTGCGGCGGAGAGGAGAGGCTCCAAACCCTCAGCCATAGCCCGGGCTACACGCTGCGGATCGAAGTACAAAACTGTCAACTGAGATGGCAGTTCGGGAGCCGGTTCGGAAGACGAGTCGGAAAGTGTCTCGGAAGAAGACAGTTTGGGGGAGGTCTTTGAAGGCGGCTCTGATGACGGATCGGAAGGCAAAGTAGAGCTTAGAGCGTCTTGACTGACTGTCCTCGATAACTGCTCTGTCTCCCATACCACAAGATTGCTCCCCGAACATGCCTGCAGCAGCTTGGCAGGCTCAATGAGCGATGAGAGATACGGCGATAGCAGAAACCAAGCCCCTTCCCGGGAACGGCATATCGCCTCGAGTTCAGCCTGTGCGGCCTGCTCAAAGGGTATATTTACAATCCTGGGTATATAAAAGTGATTCAACAGGTTGATCTTCAGCTGCTCTGCGGTGTGCTCAGGTTCCAGATAAGTCGACTTCCATACAGGGTCAGTCAGGATGACAACTTGTCGCTTCATGGCCAGATACCAGGCGGTCACACTGAGAAGCAGAACCACTAGTATAATGACAAAAACTGTGCGGCCTCGTATAGGCCCTCGCTTCGCAGGCCCGGATAAATTCA
This sequence comes from Spirochaetia bacterium, assembly GCA_021736475.1. Taxonomy (GTDB): domain Bacteria; phylum Spirochaetota; class Spirochaetia; order DSM-16054; family Sediminispirochaetaceae; genus DSBN01. The sequence goes on from JAIPFV010000100.1 coordinate 1,230, forward strand.
ATTCCTCCTCGGTTCTCTGCTGCCGATGATCCTGCTGTCTTTCATCCTGTCCCTTTGAATTCATATAACAGCTGACTTGACCCCTCTCCGGTAGATCGTTAGAGTGTAGCATATAAAATGAAAGGAGAGGAGTATGTATTCATACAAAAGTCTCGGTCTTGTAAATACAAAAGACATGTTTCAAAAGGCGGTAAAAGGCGGCTACGCTATTCCTGCCTACAATTTTAACAACATGGAACAGCTACAGGCGATCATTCAAGCCTGTGTGGAAACCAAATCCCCGGTTATTTTGCAGGTATCAGCGGGAGCGCGTAAGTACGCCAACCAAACCATGCTGCGCTTTATGGCCCAAGGTGCAGTAGAGTATGCAAAAGAGCTGGGGTACGAAATTCCCATCACCCTGCATCTTGACCACGGTGATTCCTTTGAAATCTGCAAAGATTGTATCGACAGCGGTTTTTCTTCCGTCATGATTGACGGATCACACCACTCTTATGAAGAAAATGTGAAGCTTACTAAACAGGTTGTTGACTATGCCCACTCCCAAAACGACTATGTGACGGTTGAAGGTGAGCTGGGAGTTTTGGCCGGTATTGAGGATGATGTGGTGGCTGAAGAATCACACTACACCCAGCCTGAAGAGGTTGAAGATTTTGTCAAAAAAACCGGTGTAGACAGCTTAGCTATTTCCATCGGAACCAGCCATGGAGCTAACAAGTTTACCCCCGATCAATGCACCCGAAATGAAGACGGAATTCTGATTCCTCCCCCACTCCGTTTTGATATTCTGGAAGAGATCGAGAAAATCCTTCCGGGATTCCCGATTGTTCTGCACGGTTCTTCTTCAGTTCCCGCTGAATACGTGAATATTATTAACAAATACGGCGGTCAGATGAAGGATGCGGTAGGTATTCCTGAAGAACAGCTGCGAAAAGCAAGCAAATCGGCAGTCTGTAAGATCAATATCGACTCCGATGGCCGTCTGGCAATGACCGCAGCAATCCGCGAAGTAATGGCTAAAAAGCCTGAGGAATTTGACCCGCGCAAGTATCTAGGCCCCGGCCGTGATTCACTTAAAAAGCTGTATGCCCATAAAAATGAAAATGTGTTAGGCTCTGCCGGCCGCGCGTAAGATATGAGAGTTTGAGTACCAGCACGCAGCAATCGGGTCCCGGTTGCTGCGCGGTTGAGTACTTTTATTAGGTTCTAAGGAATAAGTTCTAAGGAATAAGGCGTCGTTTAGTAAGGAACATTGCAAGGCTTACGCTAAGGGCAACTAACAAAACTGCACAAGCCAAGGCATAATACTCAAAACCTGTAATCTTTAACAGCGGAACAAGAGAATACAGAAGGGGTGGTACGACTAGTAGTACCAGCGACAAATATCGCTTCCAGCCGCCGGTTACAAAATAGAAATACACTAGGGCCGACACTAACCAGAATGCAACCAGCAGAAACACGGGATAAGCAAACAACCTGTAAGAATTTAAGTTGGACACATTGATAACTGCATAAAACACCCCTACAAAAGAGATATAACCGGTAAAGAAAGCGGCTATATTGATAAACAGGGGCTTTCCGTAGCTCACGTTTATGTGGCGCCTCTCCCATACGAAAAAGAGAACCAACGCGGCTATAACAAAAAGTAAAAAGTCAGTTATGAGGAACCGGGCATACAGGGGACCCTGCCTGTACAGAACGGGATACAAGTCTATAATGAGTAATATAGGCAGCACAGAAATGGCAAACGCTGCTATTCCACGTAAATACGGACGCCAAAATTCGGAGCCCTCATAATAACCGGGATACATGCATCTAAAATAGAGTAATGCTCCGGCGGGTATTGAAAAAATTAAAAATACTACCATAGCAGCCCGAGAGTATCACTAACGCCGCTTTAGTGCAACTAGAGCGAGCAATTGAAGCTGAACTAGAGCAGTTGTTCAAGTTCGAATCGATCCTCAAGCAGAGCTATGTGCCGTTTTTCCTCCTCATAGAGACTGTGCAACAACTCCTTAAGCTGGTGCGATTGACATACAGCTTCACACTCATAGTAGAGCCGCCCCGTATACTTTCCCAGCTTTAGCATATGTTCGAGATATTTCATCCGGGGTAACTGAGTGAGTTCTTCTAATGCTATACTGATGTCGGATATTTGGCTCATTAAGTTTGCAATAGTCGGAGCTTGGGCCGAGCAGCTTGAGAGCTCAGCAGAATGCTCATCAATAGTTTCCTGTTGTGATTTCTCCTGACTTTGCATTGAATTAAGAAATTTTCGCAAACCCTCGTCGTGCGCTGAGAGGGAATAGTGTTTGAACGCATCCTGCAGATAGCTGTTATTCTGTTTTAATAAAGAGTATAGATCCCCGGTCATCGCTTCACCTCTGCTTTATACTAGCTTTATGCTATTCTATCATAATATAGGTATTTCTATCACCCCTCATTTTTTTCTTAGTAAGCTACTTACTTCATGGATTCTCTGTTCTAACATATTTCGGCATAAAGTATGCTTTTAGCTGTATTTTTATTGGCTGTCACAGCTTGACCATTTGACCTTTTCTAAGCTGAATGCTATATTAACAACCACTTTGAGATTCTCGATAAGGAGGAAGATTGGCTGCAAAAGATTTAAGGATCAATAAGCAGATCCGGGTAAGAGAAGTTCGTGTAATCGATCATGAGGACAAGCAATTGGGGGTAATGCCCACTCCGCAAGCCATTGAGCTTGCACAAGAGGTAGGTGCCGACCTTGTTGAAGTAGCACCACAGGCTAATCCTCCGGTATGTAAAATACTAGATTACGGAAAATATAAGTTTGAGCTTGAGAAGAAACGTAAAGAGGCTAAGAAAAAACAGAAACAGCTGAAGCTCAAAGAAATTAGGATGCAGCCGAAGATCGAGAAACATGATCTTGAGTTCAAAACCAAGCATGTAAGTGATTTTTTGGAAGAAGGGAACAAGGTGAAGGTAACCGTTCGGTTTCGCGGCCGCGAAATGGCGCATACCGAACTTGGACGAGATGTACTTATGCAGATACTCGCCAACCTTGACGAACTTGGTACAAAATACAATGTCGACAGAAAGCCTCAGATGGAAGGCCGGTTCATGTCGATGATTCTTAGCCATAAAAGCAAGAAATAGAAACTAAGATATTAGTAGAAAGCGAGGAAGATAATATGCCTAAAATGAAAACCAGAAAATCAGCAGCAAAGCGTCTGCGCGTAAGCTCAAACGGCAAAGTAAAATACAAGAAAATGGGGCTGCGCCATATTCTGACCAAAAAAAGCACAAAACGGAAAAGAAACCTGCGACAGGCAGGAATCCTGCATCCGACCGAAGAAAAAAAAGTACGAAAACTGCTGCCTTACAAGTTCTAAGGAATCTATCCGGCAGCCACACACTAAGATTTATACAAGGAGATAGATATGCCACGCGCAACTGATGGAACTCGTCGAAAAGATAGACGCAAAAAAATACTCGATAAAGCAAAAGGCTATTGGGGCCGCCGCAGTACGAACTTCAGAACTGCTAAAGATGCAATCGCTAAAGCAGGGCAATATGCGTACCGCGACCGAAAACGCCGCAAACGCGATTTTCGCCGTTTGTGGATAACAAGAATTTCAGCTGCCTGCCGAGCAGAGGGTTTGAGTTACTCCCGTTTTATGAACGGGCTGGCCAAAGCTGAGGTTGATATTAACCGGAAAGCACTCTCAAATATGGCAATTGAAGATAAACCGGCTTTTTCAGAGCTGGTTGCCAAAGCCAAAACAGCGTTGGGAGATTGATGTATGGTAACTATTGAGCAGATACGTCTTCTCGATAAGAAGGTTCATAGCGCTGTAGAGCGTATCAGCCTTCTTAAGCAGGAGAATCATTCGCTCAAAGCAAAGCTAGAAGATTATGAGAACCGCATTTCCGAATTGGAACGGCTCATCGAAACCTTCAAGCAGGACCAGGGAGAAATTGAACAGGGAATTACCAATGCATTGGACGAACTGAACCGACTTGAAGATGATTTGGATGAACAACCAAGTGTCGAACAGCCGTCCAACGAGGAAAGTGCACCGGATAATTCTGCTGCGACTGAAACAAGCTCCTCCCCCGGCGAGGACGATGGTGATGAACAATCACCGACCCCTTCCCCGTCTATAGTTCAAACTGAAGAGGAAGCGAAGCCTGAGGAGGATTCAGAAACGCCTTCCGAAGGTGCTTCTGAAGATGACGACTCCCGCACGGGAGAGCTGGACATTTTTTAGTAAAATGGAAGGTGATCCCGTTCGCATACATTTGCTCGGAACCAGTTTTACCATCAAAACCAATGAAAACCCGGAATATGTACAGCAACTGGTGTATAAGGTTGAAAAACGTTTTGAGCAAATTCGCAAAAGTATGGGGGTCACTGATCCTTTACGGACTGCCATCATTTCAAGTATACTAACAGTAGATGAATTGCAGAGGTTGCAGCAACAATCGGTTGAGGCTGAATCGGTCACTTTGGACTTGATTGAACTCATCGATCGCACTATAGAGTGATCTATAGCTTAAATACAGAAAACGTTGCCTGCAGTGTACGGGAGGGGACATAGATCTCTTGGGTCAACCTTAACAAACGGGATTCCTGATTTCAGGGTTGAATTGCTTGGCCGTTCGCGGTCGAACAGGATGCTCTGATGCGGAAACCCACTTGAACCATAGAGTTCAAGAGATATACTCCAAGCGGCACTGCGGGTTTTATTGTTCCTGAGTGTAGGTGAAAGGTTCATACAATGCCGATAATGACTAGTCAACAAATCAACAACTACTTTGATCATTTTAAGGATTCCGAAATAACCTTCACCAAAGAAGTCATCAGAGCCACCGGTTTACAACCGAAGCTTGTGTTCTTAAAGAGTGCCGGGTACCACATTCCGTGTATTATCTACAGTGTATCAATGACCTCCGCCAAGGTAATCGCTAATATTAATTCAGATATGCATGAACAAATTCGCAATGCGAATAATTTAGCGTCCCTGCGGTTTGCATTTCATGAAAATGACAAAATTGATCCACTTATGTTCTTTGTATCCGCCAGGGTGACCGGCTATAATCCTTACAATTCGGAAAAACCTAATTTGAATTTTATCTCTATAGAGTTCACTCAGCGTCCTCCCGACGACCTCATAGCAATACTCGGTCAAATTTTCGAAGCAAAGGCCATCTCACAAAAGCGGAAAGAAGAACGCATTATTATAAATGCCGATAGCGTGAAAAAGCTCGGCATTAAAACTAAATCTGCAAGTGTGTACATCCAGGGAGTACCAAGAACCTGTATTATTCGGGATCTTTCCTTCTCCGGAGCCAAAGTTATTTTAGCCGGGGTAGCTAAATTTTTGCTTAACAAAGAAGCAAGTGTCCATATAGAAACAATTGAGAAAGGGCAGATAGAGATACAAGGAAAAATTGTGCGAAACGAAGAGGTTGAGGGGCGTAAAGACCTAGTGGCTATTGCAATTTTCTTTGAAGAAGAGGCAACTCCCATCGAATACAAAATGATCCTCAATGAATATTTTAAACAAAAAAAGCACAAACCTTCGAACTAAACCCTCAATAAGGAATAAAAGAATGAGTTCTCAAGAAAAACCACATATACCCTTCCCCCCTTCTGATACAACGGCGCTCGAAAATATAAATTATATATCTCTACCGGATGATATCGAACGACAGATTGGAGATTTTGAAATTGACCCCTCTATACCTTTGCCGGTAGAAGTACCACGAGGAACTGAACAGCTGCTTGAGTCACTTTCATGGGAAATGATAGTAGCCGCAATGTTAAAGCTTTTTGCGTACCAGCCGGAGCATCCACACCTGGACTATTTCCGCCGTTTTATTCAGCAAATACAGCCTGATATTGTAAACGTGATGACTCAAACCGGGGTTCTTAAAGCAAAAAACAAAGACTTTGCACTTGCAGAGGAGATTTTTCGTTCTCTGGTCAATTTTGCCCCTGAGCAGGAGAGTAACTTTGTAAACCTCGCTTTGGTGTTTGAGGAAAAAGCAAAACAGCACCGCGAAAACCGAGAAACGGAGGCGGAAGAGGAATGCATAGAGCTTGCATTTGAAGCATACAAGAGGGGCAGCCTTTTCCATCCGGAAGCACCGGACCTGCATTTCAGCGCGGGGCACTTCTTCCTGCAACAGGGTAATATCCCGAAAATGAAGGAGCACTTTTCAACCTTTTTAGCCCATTCAGAAGGGGAAGAGGAAAAAGAGCAGCAGGTGCGGAAGGTTTTGGATGAAGTTGATAACAAACGGCAAGATGACCTGGTGTTTAACGAAGCCTTCGATTTCATCAAGATGGGCCAGGAAGAACGCGGAATAGAACGCATACGATACTTCCTCGACCGGAACCCTGAAGTGTGGAATGGATGGTTTTTGCTGGGATGGGGACTACGCAAAACCGGACAATATAGTGAGGCGAAAGAGGCCTTTTTTAAGACTATAGAACTCAATGAAAACCATCCGGATACCTTGAATGAACTGGCTATCTGCAATCTAGAGCTGGAAGAGTATAAGGACGCTAAGCAGCACCTCGAAACTGCCCTGCGACTCGAACCTGATAACACAAAGATAATCTCTAATCTGGGGATATTAGCCCTTAAACAGGGAGATCCGCAGCTTGCAAAACGCTTTTTTCTTACTGTGTTGGAGCTGGATCCGGAGGATCCCCTGGCGCAGCAATATATCGATAAGATCGATAAAGAATCGTAAACTGGGAATCCGAGTAACTTGACAAACCCCGCCTATACACATAGGGTACTATTGATATGATCTTTACTGGAAAGAAAAAAATATACGCAGAAATAATTCTAGTGCTTACTGTGCTGGTAACTCTGGCCATTGGATTAGGCGGAGGATATGCCCTCGCCCAACTAAATAATTCAACAATTAGAAAAGATTTAAGAGAATATAAACCCGCACTTCCCACCCAGATATATGACCGAAACGGGGAGTTGATTACTGAAATTTTTTCGGATGTAAAACGGGATATCGTTCCTGTGCAGGAGCTACCAAAGCATCTGTTGTATGCGCTGATCAGTCGTGAGGATGCCGATTTTTTCCAGCACAACGGGTTTAGCTTCCGCGGAACTGCCCGGGCTGCCTGGAATGTTGCTATCGGCAGTTATTTCTCCGGTGGCAGTACCCTCACCCAGCAGGTGGCCGGTAAACACTATGCCGACCGATCAAAACTAACTATCACCCGTAAACTTCGCGAGCTCTGGTATGCCTTCAATATTGAGCGTGAGCTCTCAAAATATGAAATTCTGGAAATGTACACGAACGAAATGTATTTCGGCCACAATACCTACGGTGTTGAATCAGCTTCGCAGTTTTACTTCAACCATTCCGCCCGTGAAATTTCAATCGCCGAAGCCGCTATTCTGGTGGTTCAACTGGCAAGCCCGGCCTTGTATTCTCCGATTAACCATCCCGAAAGGGCCCAATCCAGGCAGCGGAACGTATTGAACCAAATGGTGGAACTCGGCTATACCTCACAGGAAGTAGCCGATCGTTCTTTTGAAGAGTATTGGAATAACTACAATTACGGCCGCTCAAATATTGCCAGCGCCTATTTTGATAATACAAGCAAGGCCCCCTACTTTAGTGAATACGTCCGGCTGCAGTTAAATGACATGCTTTATGGGGCGGTAGATATCAATAAGGACGGATATATCGTCCACACTACCCTCGATTTGGATTACCAGAGAACTGCAGACTCTATTATGGAAAAATCATACCGCCGGATAAATGAACAGTATCACTCAAATAAGCGCGAACGGTTAGAGGTGGTTGATGAGACCTATCTGCCGATTGTTGAGCTGCTTGGCCTGGCCCATAATATTGAAGACATCTACGTTACCGGTGCAAAGGAAAAGCGCGCTGCCCTAAATCAATACTATGAAACTATTGCCCCCAGCATGGAGGCTCTCTCTGCTATGCTGGGCTCATCCAGCTTATATCAAGTCTCGCAATATTCTAAGGGAACCAGTGATAACCGTAAAAGCTCAAGCACCGTCGAAGGAGCTTTGATTACCATCGACAACCACAGCGGGCATATAATGGCAATGGTTGGTGGAAGTGATTTTGAGACTAAACAGTACAATCGCGCGACTGATGCAAAAATACAGCCAGGCTCAAGCTTTAAGCCCCTGTATTACTCAGCGGCGATTTCGTCTGGTGAATATACCCCGGCTACACGGCTTTACGACGGTCCAATTGCCTTTTTTGACAATAACGGTAAGCGCTATACTCCAATGAACTACCTGGGTAACTGGGAGGGTTCGGTACTCCTGCGCTACGCCTTAGCAACCTCTATGAACGTTCCTTCACTCCAGGTATTAGAAGGCATCGGCTTCGAAGCCGCTATAGACCGCGCCTCAAGCTTATTGGGGATGGAAGATAAGAAGGAAGACCGGACGCTGTTTCCACGGGGTTTTCCACTTGGCCTGGGAGTTACAGCAGTAGCTCCGATCAACATGGTAAAGGCATTTGCAACCTTTCCCAATCAGGGTAAAGCTGTGGAACCGATGGCCATTACGAATGTCTTGAATCGCGAGGGTGAGAGCATTCTCAGTCCCGAACAGGAACGTATACGCCGACAAAAGCATAGCAGTGAGCAGAGGCAGATTTTGTCACCACAGGCAGCCTATGTAATGGTAGATATGCTTAAAAGTACTGTCGAGTTCGGCACCCTGCGCTGGCGTAGAGTTAATGTAGGCGGTTTTGACGGAATGCCCATGGCCGGGAAAACCGGGACTACCCAGAACTGGGGGGATGCCTGGACTGTGGGGTTCTCGCCCTACTACTCAACTGCAGTCTGGTTTGGTTTTGACACGCCCGGGAACTCCCTGGGTCGTGATTTAACCGGCGCAACCGCCGCTGGCCCTGTATGGGCCGAATATATGAAATCTATTCACCAGAGAGTCCCGGCTAAGGAGTTTGCAAGACCGGACAACGGTTTGCTCGAGGTAAAAGTCTGTACCGAATCCGGACTCATACCGACCCAATACTGTCCTGAAAGCAAGGAAGAGCTTTTTATCGCCGGCACCGAACCAAAACAGTTTTGCGATATCCACAAGTTCAAAGAAGAAAGGGATGAGGACCTGTTACGTAAGCTTCAAAGCTCTATGATGCTCGAAGACTTCAATGTCAACTTCGATGCAGCCCCGGAAATGGATGATGATTTACTGAAGGACCTTGAAGATCAAATTACGAATGAAAGGGATAGTATGTTTTCTTCCGAGGAGCAACAAAGCTCAAGCGACGTAAACCCATTGTTAGATTGATACTGTCCCGAAGCTTATTGATTTTGTCGACACCTATCGAGTTGGACATAATTAACATAAAGGCCTCCTTCAACTATATGCATATTTTGGTAGGTACTCCCCTCTTTTTTTGAGGGGGGTACGATACAAGCGAAACCACAAGCCCCTCTCCCCGGGTGTGAGGTCAAGAAAAGTGACAAAGGGTCTCCACACGAAGCGGCTCTCGAGCATCGGCGCTACCAGGTTGCCGTTCACACCGGCCAGATTCCAGTGCCACCTCTCGGCCTTGGGTTGGTTCTCTCGGTAGGGTTTTACGCAATTATGATGGAGCCGATACACACACAAGCGCTCTAGAAGCGCGCTTGCATTTCTGGCCGTATTGACTGTGTAGCGCACATAGTTGACAATATCCTTGCGTAATTGCCGGTCCATATAGTTTACAGCAAACAAATTATTCCCCCGGCCCGGCTGTTTAGTCCCTTTTGCCGCAGCGTGAATAATAGCCCCCTGCCGCATCAACTGAGAGAAGGCCCTGTGCCGACGAAACGCACGTGGATAGGCCTGGTGATCATCGGTATAGACTTTGAGAACTGTTTGATGACGGCCTGCAAACAGATGGAGTACCTCCTCGGCGAGCCTGGCCATCGACTTTTCTATTCCCTT
>JAIPFV010000101.1 GCA_021736475.1 Spirochaetia bacterium
GGCTTTATTCTGAACACGCAGCATTTTTACCGTTTCAATAACGGTGCTTTCAATACAGCCGCCACTTACTGAGCCGGTCAGCGAATTATCAGCAGCAATGCCCATGGTCGCCCCCGCTCCCCGCACTGCCGAACCCTCAATATCCGTAATTGTCGCAAGGTAAATCGGTTGCTTCGCATTATCGCCGGACCATCTCTGCAGCTGAGTATATATATCGAACATAAAAACTCCCCTCGTATTTCTACTCAAATTATACTTAAATGCAGCCCTATTCCAACCCCACAGCACAGAATTACTTTTCTATTCTAATTGCTGTTCTAATTGGCATTTCTACGCTGGTAATGCTATATTGTAGTGAGATGGAGATTTATTAATGAGAAAGAGTAAGCAAGATTATGTAGGAATAGATAATAGACGGCGTATTCTTGAAGCCGCAACCGATTTGTTTATCCAGCAAGGAGCACAAGATACAAGTCTGGCAGAAATTGCCCAGGCCCTCAACATCAGCAAGGGAACTTTATATTATTACTACTCTAGTAAAGCAGATCTCATATTTGATGTAACCGATGTCTATATGCAGGAACTTACAGAAGGTCTGCTTGACTGGGTAAAAAGTTTGAAAGAAAACACCTCACCGGAGAATATTTTAGAGGCGGTGTTCCATACCATCTTTAACGCGAAAACGAGGGGTAAATTGCACATCTACCTTATTCATGAGGCAATTACCACCCATGGACAATTGAAAGAGAAAATTAGAGCAGCCTATGGGCGCTGGAAATTGATGCTTCAAGAAGGACTCGATACTGTCTTTGGCGATACCCTCGATACAAAAGTATATGCCGATATTATTTTAACGATGTTAACCGGCGGCATAGTTCATACTATTATTGGTGTCGAGATGGCCCCTTTGAAGGAGCTCGTTTACCCGCTTCTATACAAGTAAGAACAGACAATACTGCTGGGCATGTATTTCTATAATGAGCATATTAAAAAACCGGCTATCCCTTAGGACGCCGGTTTTCTTTTATTTAGAGACAAGAGGCAGTTTACGCGAGCAGCTCGTCATCAAGAACCTGTTTAAAAGTTTCTTTTGGGAGTGCACCGGCTGCCATTTGCGGTTTACCTTCGAGGGGAATGAACAGAATTGAGGGAATACTCTGAATTCCAAACGCTGCTGCCAACTCCTGCTGATCTTCAGTATCAATTTTATAAAAATTGACTTTACCTTCATACTCTTCTGAGAGCTCTTCTACAATCGGAGCAACCATTTTACAAGGACCACACCAGTCTGCATAAAAATCAATTACCGCCGGTAACTCCCCCTGGAATTCCCACTCTTTCTTATTTTCGAAGTCAAAAACTTTCTCTAAAAATGTTTCTTTTGTCAGATGTTCGGGCATATTATCTCCTTCTCCGTATTATATATCCTTTGATATATATATTGTTTCCTGATTTATTCTAAAAATACTAATACTTTGCTGAAAAGGCAAGTCTTATAAGCAGGAATTTAAAATGGCCGGCTCTATGACAGCCGGCCGTCCCTGTATATCTACAGAATATGATTAGCCGCTAAGACCGAACCGTTCGATATTCGCGCTTTGTTTCTCTTTATCCAGAAACGTCTTTTTAGCTTCTTGCAGTTTTACTCTCTCAAGGTGTGTCTTTATGTTATCCTCTACTTCACTGAAAGATGCTTTTTGAGACTCTTTATAGTCGGTAAGTTTGATAAGGTGAAACCCGAAAGATGTTTCAACAATACCACTTACTTCTCCTACTTCCATGTTAAAAGCAACTTGTTCAAACTCAGGTACCATCTGACCGCGGCCAAAGTAATTTAGATCGCCGCCCCTCTCGCTGCTGGGGCCTTCGGAGACCTCACGAGCAACAGCACTAAACTCTTCACCATTTTCAATGCGCTCCTTGGCAGCCTGTAGTTTTTCCTTCGCAGCTGCTTTATCCGCTTCAGAAGCGTCTTCCTCTACCTGAATAAGTATATGACTTGCCCGCACCTGCTCCGGCTGCTCAAACTGTTCCGGGTTGTCCTCATAATAAGCTCTTATCTCGGAAGAATCCACTGTTACCTGATCGCCAAACTTATTCTCTTCGAACTGTACTTTCGTCATCTGCTTGGCCAACTCCTGCTTCAGCTCCTGCTCTGACATACCCTGCTGATTCAAGGCCTGTTGGTAGGCAGCTTCATCCGCAAACTGCTCTTTAGTTTTCTTCAGTTCCTCATTCAATTCTTTATCGGAGGGGCCGTACCCATTTTCCTCCGCAATTTGATACATGAGTTCATTGTCAATCAAACTCTCAAGCACCATTGCCTGCAGTTGCTGAAGCTGAGCCCCCTGAACCTGCATACCCTGCTGCGAATATTGGTATCTGAAATAGTTAAGCAGTTGTTCAAACTCCTGTCGACCAATCTCCTCTCCATTCACTGTAGCCACAACATCTCCCGGCGCTGAACCGGTAGCTTGTGCTGAGCTGTCGCCGCCGTTTTCACTTTCCTGAGGAATTTGCTGCTGAGTGGTTTCCGGTTGAGTTTCTTTTTCTTTGTCCTCAGCTTTCTCCTGTTTACCTCCGGCAAACACCAGAGCAGAACTTACAAACAGCATAATACACAAAGCTGTAAAAAGGCGAAGCATTCGTCTTGCGTGCATAATATATCTCCTAAAACATAAAATTGTTCTTGAACACTTTATAGGTTCACACTAGTCAAGTCAAAACTACCCCTCTAAGGATTATTTGACTTTTCTACAAAATAACAGCTTAAAAGGCACACTTTCAAGTGTTATGGACTTAAAATAGTATTTTTTGGTTTCATCAACCACAATCTTGATAACCCTATTGTCTTTATTATATATATTGGATTCTTTTAAGTTTTTTAATAGTAGCCAAATAGTGTTTTCCCTGTTAATATATGCTCAAATAGATCTGGATGGGTACCATGAAAATAAAAACTCGCATTCTACTTCTCAATCTTCTTTTCCTACTTGCCCTCGGGGGAGTAGGAATCAGCTCGTATATACTCTACAACCTACGAGGTAACCTAAACGGTTTAGTTTTAGAAATGCAAACGATCACCTCAAAAATGTATAGAACAAACTCTTTGACAAAAGAACTCTTGATAACTGAAAAAGTCTCTGTGGCGTATTCCCGCTTTCTCGATCAATACACCAGCTTCTACAACCGTACTGTTGAACTGATCAACTCCGATTCCTACATTGATCTAATTTCACAAGATGAACACGGACTCATGCGAACCGATTATCTAAAGGGTATCCTCCAGGGGGCTGAGAAGAACGTAAAAAAAATCAATCCCCGCATGATACACCTTATCCAGAACTATCCCCAGGGGCTGCCGAAATTGCTAATAGCCGTTCATGAGTATAATGATCCACAGCTTTCAGAATTGATAACAGAAATCGAGAATCTTACATATTATTTTGGAGAATCCCTTAATTCTACATTAAACGAGCTTTCCGAACGTCTGGAAGATAGTGCCCAACAGCGAGAGAGTTCTCTTCAGAACTCTGTGTACTTTTTGATTGCGGGTTTTATTCTAGTGATTCTGATTATTTCAGGAACGCTCATGGTCAATATAAAAAAACAATTTGACGATCTTCGACAAAGCCTTGAAATCATGGGTTCCGGTGACTTTACTCACCGACTGAAAACGCGCGGGTCAGATGAGCTCTCGGAGGTAGCATCATCAATAAACACCTTTCTCACCGATTTCTCAGCATTGATCAACGAAATAAAGTCCATGTCCACAGAAAGCACCCGCCTCAAAGATGAACTTACCGGTGCCAGCAATGAATCAGCTGCTGCCATAAATCAAATGAGTTCCAATATCCAGAGCATTAGCGATCAGTTTGAAGGCTTAGTTGACAGAATGCAGACAGCTACCCAGTCTACCGGCGAAATTGCAAGCGGGATACAATCCTTAACCGAAAAAATTAACTCTCAATCATCTGCAGTCACCCAGTCTTCGGCCTCTATTGAAGAAATGACTGCCGCAGTTGAAAATGTAAGCACCATCTCTGAAAGGCGCAAAGCTGCAAGCGACAGACTGGCAGAAATAACCAGTTCAGGGGGAGAAAAAATTGAGAACACCAACGCTCTAATTGAAGAAAGCACCCGGGATGTCAGTGAAATCCTCGAAGTCATTGACATTATCAACAATGTAGCCAGCCAGACCAACTTGCTCTCCATGAATGCAGCCATCGAGGCGGCCCACGCTGGTGATGCAGGGCGTGGTTTTGCGGTTGTTGCTGATGAGATTAGAAAACTCGCAGAAACTACAAACGGTAATTCAAAAAAAATTAAGACCAGTATCAATACTATTGCACAAAAAATAGAGACCATTCACAGCACAAGTAAGGAAAGCCGCGATGCCTTTAAGACTATCGAGGCTGAAACCCGATCCTCCAGTGAAGCCATGTCGGAAATTAATTCCAGCATGAAAGAGCTTTCCACCGGCAGTAATGAAATTTTAGAGGCAATGAATACACTATCGAATACTACCCAGGAAATTCAGGACAACGCTGCTGAGGTGACTTCAAATTCCCAGAACATAAACAAATCGATTGAAGGGATTCTTGAAATTGGGCAAGGAATCAAAGATGGTATGCAGGAAATTGAAGCGGGTATAATTGACATTAGCAATTCAATGACTCAGGTAAATGAATTGAATGAGGAAAGCGGCAACTCAATTGACAGTTTAGTTGATAGAGTGGCTGTTTTTAAAACGGAAGACCAGGAAAATGGGAATGAAGTCCAAACACTTTCTTCCGAAGAATTATTCTCTGGGGAATCGGGTGTCAAGGAAGCCGAATAGAGCCATGAAGCTGCGCTTTGGTACTTGGAAGTTTGTGTCTGTATTTGTATATTGTAGATATGAAGGATTTTGAGCCACTGCAAGTACCGCCACCTTTAGAACCGGAAGAGCTTCCCGAGTATTTACTGGGCTACATGCTCATTTCCGAGTCCGATCTAAGAGACCCCAACTTTTTTCAAACAATAGTGTTGATTCTAACCCACGACCAAAACGGTGCCATGGGATTAGTTATCAATCGTCCTAGCGATACCACTCTGTCGGAAATTGCGGAAGATATGACTTCCTCCGAATTTGCCGATGCTCCTATTCATATTGGAGGTCCGGTAGATCAGAATTATCTATTCGCACTGCATTCAGGTTTTATTGATAATGTTAAAAGCGATGGCGCAATTCAGGTCGCCGATCACATTGTTTTTGAACCAGATTTTACCCTGCTGCACAGTAACTACCGACAACTGAAACAGGAGGAAGGAACAATCCCTCCAACGGTAAAGTTTTTTGCCGGTTATGCAGGCTGGGCTGGAGGGCAAATAGAAGATGAACTGAGGCGGAATGACTGGATTGTTATACCGGCAGCTGCCGATTTAGTCTTTTCTCAGGATCCGGGAGAAACATGGAAAAAAGCACTCTACAAAAAGGGCGGTGTATACTGGGTGGCCGCTGAAACCGGGCATAAACCTTCCATTAACTAACCTACTCTTCGTTCCAACTGTTCCAGTGAATTTTCCCTTCATCCCACTTTTGTTTCGGTTCCTTACTTTCTGCAGGGTAGCCAAGGGGCATTACATTCAACGGTATTAAATATTCCGGCATATGCAGCGTGCTCTGCACCGCATTAATTCGGCTTGGCACGGGGTGCACTGCCGTCCACACCGCTCCCAAACCTAGGGCATGCGCCGCAAGCAGAATATTTTCCGCAGCGGCTGAACAGTCTTCCACCCAGTACTCCCTCTCCCGCTGGTCAAGGGTCTTCCGTAAATCACCGCATACCACAATTGCAACCGGTGCCTGTTTCAGCATCTTTGCATAAGGAAGCTTGTCCGCCAGGGTATCCAGCAGTTCGCGCTTGTGTATGACTACAAACATCCAGGGCTGCATATTCACTGCAGATGGAGCCGCCATTCCAGCATCAAGCAGTTTACGAAGGATATCTTCTTCAACAGCTTGGTCCGAAAAACTCCTAATACTGGTTCTTGAAAGTATGCATTCCATTGCATCCATCATAATACCCCTTTACATATAAAGCGTGACTACATAGTATTACACCATGATACCTTATAGTGTACAAACTGTATTGGAGAACCACAAGCTCTCAGCCATAGAATTTGAGCCCGGAAGCACACCGACCTCTCTAATGGCAGCTGAACAGCTCGGGGTTAAAGTAGGTCAAATTGCAAAATCAATTCTTATGCGTGGAAAAGACAACACTTACCGGATGTTCGTCTTGGCCGGCGACCACAAAATATCATCCGGTAAGGTCAAGCGCCTAACCGGGGTAAAACACAGCCTAGCTGGCGCGGAAGAGACTCAGAAGGTAACCGGCTTTTTACCCGGCAGCGTGTGCCCTTTTGCTGTAGAGGCTGTCGACATATTCCTCGATTCCAGTCTTAAAAAATGGCCAACCGTGTACCCGGCAGCAGGTACGGATTCATCAGGGGTTCCGGTTACTTTTGATCAGCTGCTAGAAATCTGCAATGCAGTCGAGGTGGATGTAGCTGCCGACTGAGCTTTCCTAGGAATCGGCAGAGGTGATACTCCAACGCACTTCAAACTTACCCCGGCTGTCTTGCCCACTTATCAACAACTTTACTTTTCCATTCTGTTCTGCAGTGAAGGAATGGGTCTGTTTCTGTCTAAAAGTAATTATCTCATCACTTGAAGGCTTTTTCACTGAAAGCTGCAAACTTCCCTTTTTTATTTCCGGCAGCCATTCAACGGTTACTCTCTCGTTCTCTTCCACCTTAAAAGCCCGCTCTTTATCACCGGAGAAAAGGAAAAAACTGGCATGGGTGGAATTAGGACTGTTTCGCTCGAACCATAAAAGCCGGGACTCGGAACCCAGCGTTTTAATACCGATCGCGAGCAGAAGCATCGGTATTCCAATTAATAAGATACGTTTTATGTCCGCTTTTTTTTGCATAATCTCTCCTAGAAAAAATAGTAATCTCCGGTTAAGCCGCCCAACGAAACTAACGAATCTAACGAAACAAAAACGTTGCAAGAACTAAGAAAATGGGCAGGGTAATTACCGCGCTCAAATATGTAATTAAGATTCCTGTTCCTATATAATGAACCTGTTTTTCAGTCCCATAGACCTTGGCCACCAGGAGCAAATTCGTTGCCGGAGGTACCGCTGCCTGCAGAATTAACGATAAGCGTATGCCCCATTGCATAGAGGGAGACAGCGCATTCAGTGGTAACAGTGCCGCTATTCCAACAAACACCGCCGGGTACAGTACA
Source organism: Spirochaetia bacterium (assembly GCA_021736475.1). GTDB lineage: Bacteria > Spirochaetota > Spirochaetia > DSM-16054 > Sediminispirochaetaceae > DSBN01. The sequence continues at coordinate 7,301 of JAIPFV010000101.1, forward strand.
AAGCGCAGCACTACTAGGCGTCCGAATTCAGGACGATATTTCAAATCTTTCCGCGGAATAGTAGCCAATACGGCACCCAGCATAACAAGCATCAAATCTAAAGCATATTCTCCGGAAAACTCCAAAAGAGGACGCAGGAAATGGGGAATATATACAGATAGATTAAAGTTGGCAAGAATAATTCCTCCGATCAGTCCTATCAGCGGAGGATTTAATTTAAGAGTAAAGCGAGCAGGGCCCTCACTAACTAGTGATATCGCTGCCGTCCATAAGATAATATTAAATGCCAATACAAACATAAACATATAAATGCTTATTTCGGGAGGTGCCAGGGCTTCTATTATGGGAAGAGGTATAAAACCGGCATTATGGATAGAAAACAGGGCTATCATTGAATTGGGCTGATGAGAATAGAGGGGACGTCTGCGAACCAGCACGCGCGCTACTATAACCTGAGTTCCTATCATGATAAAACAGGCAATAAAATATATAAACAGCCACTGCGATCCCAAGGCAACCGCCTCTTCCCACCCAAGGGGCAGTCTGTGCAAAAAGTAGAGTGGAAACAGGATATTCATCACAGTAAAGATAGCCGGTTTCAAAACCCGGCGCCCCATCACGGGAATGCGGAAGATAGCAAAGCCCAACAATGCAAGCCCGGCAAGTTTCAGTATCGCTTCGAATATCGGTTGATACATAACAGTTCCTTCTAGAGAGAGCCGGAATCCTCAAGAACCTGCAACTCTTCCCAGCGCCGGTAGGCATCCGCCAGTTCCGATTCTGCCTTCTGCAGTTGAGCGGTAAGCGCAGCCGGAGAACCCTGGGAAGAGCGGTACAGTTCCGGATCAGCTAATTCATTATGTATTCGCTCTACCTCTGCTTCTATACTGATAATTGTATCAGGTAAACCTTCCAGTTCCTGTCGCTCTTTGTACGAGAGTGTCCGCGGCTTTTCTGTTTTGGGCTTTTTAGCCCGGCGTTTTTGAACAGCAGATTGTTCGTCCTTGCTATCCGGTAAAGTTTTTCGACCACTTTTACCAACGACATCCTTACTATTCTGCTGCTCCTCAGTTTTTCGGCGCAGCTCGGAATCCTCCCAATCAGCGTAGCCTCCGGCGTATTCAATCACCTGCCCCTGGCCTGCCAACACAAAACAATCGGTTACCACATTGTCGAGGAAGGTTCTGTCGTGACTGACCAACAGTATGGTCCCCTGATACTCCTGAAGTAAATCTTCCAGTAGCTCAAGGGTTTCAACATCCAGATCGTTGGTCGGTTCATCCAGAATCAGCAGATTCGCCGGTCGGGCAAATAGTTTGGCCAGGAGCAAGCGATTCCGTTCGCCTCCTGACAAATGGGCAACCGGACTTTTAGCCCTGTCCGGACTAAAAAGAAAATCCTGCAGATACGCCATAATGTGCTTCTTGCGGCCGTTTAGCTCGATTGTCTCATATCCCTCACCCAAATTTTCAATAACGTTTTTATCCGGATCAAGTTCACTCCGCATTTGGTCAAAGTAGACAGCTTGCAGGTTTACCCCATGGCGAATAGTGCCATCCTGGGGCTCCATCTCCTTCAATAAAAGTTTCAGAAGGGTCGTTTTCCCGGAACCGTTGGGGCCGACAATCCCCACCCTATCCCGTCGCATAATTGTGGTAGAAAAATTGTCAATAATCGGTTCGCTAATCGCGTTGCTATCAGACTCTTCGGCGTAACTGAAGCTGATACTTTTGGCCTCAACCACCAAATTTCCAGAACGCCCGCCGTTATGGATTTCCATGCGCGCTTTTCCAGACTGTTCACGTCGTTGACGGTACTGGTCGCGCATCGCCTCCAGCGCTCGTACCCGGCCTTCGTTCCGAGTGCGGCGGGCCTTTACTCCACGCCGTAACCAAGCCTCCTCCTGAGCCAAACGCTTGTCAAACTCTGCCCTTTTCTTTGCTTCGGCATCCAGCAACTCTTCACGCCGCTCTAAAAACTGTTCGTAGGAAGTACGAAATGCGTAGATTTTGCCTCGATCAATTTCTGCAACCCGATTCGCCAGTCGCTTTGCAAAGCTGCGGTCGTGGGTTACAAAAATTACCGTTTTCACCCGCCGCAGCAGATAATCTTCCAACAAACGGATTGTATCTATATCCAGATGATTAGTAGGCTCGTCCAGCAACAGAACCTCTGCATCAACTGAGAGTACCCGGGCCAGATAAGCCCGCCGTTGCTCGCCTCCGGACATTGAGGACAGTTCCTGTTCAGGATCGAGTCCCAGCAGAGATAAAGCCTGCTCAGCCGCCAAACTCCGTTCAGGATCGCCGTCGGTAACAAGTTCGATCAACCTGCCTTGAGCTCCGTCTGGGAACTCCTGCCGCAGATAGGCGGTTTTTACACCGCCCTCCCACACAACCTCACCCGAATCCGGTTCCAGCAGACCTGCCATTAGCCTAAGCAGTGTCGATTTACCAGTGCCGTTCTTGCCGAGCAAACAGAGTTTATCACCAGATTCTATATGCAGCTCCAGACCATCCAGCAACGGAGGCCCCCCGAAGCTTAAACTGAGATCTTTTATACTAATTATTGCCATACTTAATCATATCTGTTTGGATGAATCTCTACAATAGAGGCCTTTCATTGAATATCGCATAAGATTTCTTTAACAGTTCGTCGGTGTGGGGCGCGATATGCCGGTAGACCTCATCGTTGATCCGCCGGTAGAGCGCCGCATTTTCCGGCACAGGATTGAAGTTGTCCTTGCGCCGGACCATGTGCTCGATGGCCTCCTGCCGATTCCGATAGACTCCAAGAGCCAGGGCGGCGCAAATGGCCGCACCCATGCTGGCCGATTCGTTGACCACATTGCGGTGCGCCGGTACACCGAATACATCGGCGAATATCTGCATAAACAGTTCACCGTTGGAGCCGCCGCCGCTGACAACCAGGTTTGTCAACTCCACACCCCGTTCATCGCACATTGCCTGGGCGTGGTTTTTCATGGTGAAGGCTATTCCCTCCAACACAGAGCGGAACATATGCGGGCCCTTGTGGCTGCTGTTGAAGCCGATCATCATACCCCGCTCGTGGGGACGGGTAGGTTCGGCCAGCCAGTGCAGGACGGTATACAGCCCGTTACATCCCACCGGAACCTCGGCACCCAGATTGTTCAGGTAGGACTCCGGCGACAGGCCCTGTTCCTCCGCTGCCTGAACGATGTCGGTTCCGAGTAAATCTTTTATCCAGGTGATGGTGGCCATACCGTGCCGTATGCCGTTGCTCTCGTACAGGAACTCGCCCCGGGTAGCGCCGGGGTTGCTCCAGTAGTTGACGCTGTTCGGCGTGTACTCATCGCCCACCATCATGGAGGTGATGTAGGTTCCCAGAGAGACGAGCACGCTTCCGTCATTCACCAGCCCAGCCCCGAGTCCTTCGACCGCCTTGTCGTTGGCGGTGGCCACAACGGGAATGCCCGCCGGAATGCCGGTGGCCTCGCTGGCGAAGCGGGTAATATGGCCCAGGACGCTGGAGGGATCCACCAGCTCGAAGAGCATCTCCCGCGGGGTGGTATAGGAATCGAAGGTCTCTCCCTCGTCGTACCACTCCAGGGTCTGCGGATCTATAGGCCAGGGACCAACGTAGTTTGATCGGGTATCCCGGGTTTCTCCGGTCAGCCGATGGGCCAGGTAGCCGGTAGAAGTGGTCACGTAGCGTACCGCATCGTCTTCATGCTCGTAGGGTTTTGACAGGCGGATGTCCATCCAGTTCTGCACCGGGGCAGCCAGGTTG
>JAIPFV010000013.1 GCA_021736475.1 Spirochaetia bacterium
GGGTAGTCGATACCTGTACCGGCGATCTGGGTGCCCCAGCCTACCGCAAGTACGATCTCGAAGCCTGGATGCCGGGCCGTGGAGAGAACGGAGATTGGGGTGAGGTTACCAGTACTTCAAACTGTACCGATTACCAGGCCCGCCGTTTAGGAGTTCGCTTTAAGGAAGACGGAAAAAACCAATATGTTCACATGCTGAATGGTACGGCAATTGCTGTCTCCCGGGCAATTATTGCCCTTCTCGAGAACAAGCAGCAAGCGAACGGCAGTGTTGCTATTCCGGAAAAACTAGTGCCCTATACCGGCTTTGACACTATCACTGCCAAGAAGTAGCAGACCCTTTGGCCAAATCGGAATGTCCGAATCTGTAATGGACGCTATTTGCACATACGGTTTACAGTAGCTATATATTGGTCTTGATAATCTGAAAATATAAATTTGTCATGTTTTTCCATTTCATCACTGACATTGGTCAGCAGCTTTTTTTCACAGCTTTTACACAAGGCCTTGTCCAGAATATAAATTACACCGGTTTGTTTTTCGGGTCCTGGAATAGCTTTTTTACATGCATCACATACAATTGTTAACATAGTTACACTCCCCTTTTTTTTTTATTTTGTTTCCTCTCTCATTATAGTTTCGTATGCCGCTCTGCGGCAACCGAAACTATGAAAAATAACCGAATACGGCTATTTTTCTTAATAGTGAAGTTTATAAATATGTCGAGCCTACAATTTAATTCCTTTCACCCTAAAATTTCCTATGCAAGCCGGGCCAAGATTGTTGAAATATCTGTTATCGAGTATACTAGTAGCCATGAAAAATTCAGCTTTATTAACAGATTTGTACGAACTTACCATGATGCAGGGCTACTTTTTGTATGAACGAGACTCGCAGGTGGTCTTTGATATGTTTTTTCGCACCCAGCCTTTTAACAGCGGGTTTTCAGTTTTCGCCGGTTTAGAGGATATGCTGAAGGCGGTTGAAGGTTTTTCTTTTTCAGCAGATGATATCGACTACCTGTCAGGTTTAAATCTGTTTGATGACAGTTTTTTGGAGTATCTGAGGAGTTTTCGTTTCACCGGCGACATTTACAGCATGTCCGAGGGCACTCTGATTTTTCCCGGCGAACCACTGCTGCGTGTACACGGCAGCCTTATCGAGGCGCAGTTAATAGAAAGCATGTTGTTAAATACCATAAATTTTCAGTCCCTGGTGGCTACGAAAGCCGCCCGTATTTACCATGCCAGCGAGGGAGGCAAGATCCTCGAGTTCGGTCTTAGGCGGGCTCAAGGCTGGGACGGAGCTTTATCCGCTACCCGGGCTGCCTTTATTGGAGGTGCCCTAGCAACTTCCAATACCCTGGGCGGAAAAATATACGGGGTTCCGGTAAGCGGAACCATGGCTCATTCCTGGATTATGGCTTTTAGATCAGAACTGGAATCCTTTGAAAAGTTTGCCAAGCTCTATCCCGATAAGGCAATCCTGTTGATCGATACCTTTGATACCCTGGGCAGCGGAATAGAAAACGCAATTAAAGTGGGAAAAACACTAAAGAAACAGGGAAAGCGAATGGGAGTCCGGCTTGACAGTGGAGACCTCTCCTACCTAAGCCAGAAAGTCCGTGAAAGGCTCGATGCTGCCGGTCTGGAAGATGCCTACATCACTGTTTCAAACGATCTGAACGAAGAGATCATTCATCAGCTGGTCACCGACAAAGCTCCGATTGATATGTGGGGAGTAGGGACAAACCTTGTAACCGGAGGCTCTAGCGCCGCTTTCAGCGGGGTCTACAAACTAACGGCTAAAACCCTGGATGGATTAATGGTGCCCACCATGAAGGTTTCTAACAATATCGAAAAAACAACCAACCCCGGGGCTAAGCAGGTATATCGCTTTTATGATGATGATCAGATGGCAATCGCCGACCTTATAACCCTGGAAGAGGAAGATTTTAATTACAACCGGCCTCACTCCTGCTTCCATCCTATGTACCCGAATACCTATTTTACCCTGTACAACTATAAATCGGCACAGCCTTTGATCGAAAAAAAGATGGAAAATGGGAAAATCTGCACAAAGCTACCGGACCTGGCAGATATCCGCGAGCATACTCTTGAGCAGATGCTCAAATTTGATCCGACCTATAAGCGTATTATCAATCCCCACATTTACAAAATATCCCTTTCGCGGGCACTGAAGAACTTGAAAAACAGAATGATCGATGAGTTCAAGCATGAAGATCGGTGATCGAACTATCGATGCCAAGTCTCCGGTTCTAATTATTGCAGAAGCCGGTACCGCCCACCTGGGAGAGATAGATCGAGCAAAAAGGCTTATCGATGCTGCAGCGGAAGCAGGTGCCGGTTGTATCAAGTTCCAATGGGTAATCGCCGATGAAATCGTCCATCCCAATGCCGGTACTATCCAGCTGCATAATAAGCCAGTCACAATTTGGGAGCGTTTTAAGGCTTTAGAACGGCCCCCGGAATTCTACGCCTCCCTCAAGGAGGAAACAGAGCGGCGTGACCTTCTGTTTCTCTGCTCTCCCTTCGGCCCCGGAAGTGCTCTCGGGCTTCGCGATCTGCAGGTGGATGCCATAAAAATAGCCTCTCCGGAGCTCAACCATTTTCCCCTGCTCGAGATGGTCAACGGCCTTCCGCTCATTCTCTCCACCGGGATCTCAAAATTGGCAGACATAGAACGCAGCTTGGAATTTCTCACCAGCCCTGCGGCTTTGCTGCACTGCATCACCGCATATCCCGCTCCTGAACAGCAATACAACCTCAGGCTGCTGCCGGGCTTGGCAAAAATTTTCGGCACCCCCGTAGGCGTCTCCGATCATTCGGCCCACCCTTATCTGGTGCCCAGCTTATCTGTAAGTCAGGGAGCAAAACTGATAGAAAAACACCTTACCCTGAGCCGGCAGGACGGCGGACTTGATGATCCCATTGCACTCGAACCAGAAGAATTTGCACACATGGTGCGCCGAGTAAGGGAGGCAGAGAGGGAATCAGAAAACCAGCTTATAAGAGGATTGTCTGATGAATTAGGAGCCGCATACGTTGAAAAAGTCCTGGGGGACGGAATAAAAAAAATGGCCGATGCTGAGTCTTCATATTACTACACCAGCAACCGCTCTCTCATTGCCCGCAGCACACTGCTGCCCGGGGATACACTAAAACCGGATAACTTTGCCCTGCTGCGCTCCGAACAGCAGCAGCCCCCCGGCCTGCCTCCCCAGTTTGTATCCACAATCACGGGCAGGCAGATTAAAAAAAGAGTTCCCGCCGGTTCCGGGCTTACCTGGGACCATCTCCTGTAAGCAGTTTGAGCTCTCTCAGTTCCTGGTACAGCTGTTCCTGACTAATAGGCTTTTGCAGGTATCCCTCACATTGGCTGCGAAAGGCGCTCATCACATTCTTTGCATCACCAAGGGCGGTGGTCATAATTACTTTGGTTGCATCTGTGCCAATCATACCGTGGCGCTCTTCAATTGTTCGTATCTCTTTAAGTACCTCCTGCCCGTCTTTCTTGGGCAGCATGATATCAAGGCAGATAAGATCATAGGGGGCCTTTTCATTGAGTGCAATCTGAAATGCATCGAGGGCCTCTTCGCCATCGACAACTACATCACATTCGCCTAAAGGCGCTAAATACTTATGCATCAATTTTCTACTTGCAAAATCATCTTCCACTACCAGTGTTTTCATGCTTCCTCCTCATGCAATGCAAGCGAAGTAGTAAACGGATTCCCTTCTGCATCAAAGCTGAATTTCCAAAAACTATCAAGATCGGGAATCTCTTCAAGACTAAACAATACCGTTGGGAAGGATAGATGGACTTTCACATCCTTCTGTTCAAGTTCCCTTAAAAAATTCCCCCCCAGAACATTCAGCAGTTCCAGCAGGCAGTCATCAATCTCGTTCACCGACAGTTCATCCCAATCCGCAGCGTGTATGTTCTCAACAATTTCCCGTTTGATCTCAAGTGGTAATGCAAGCAGCAAACGACCTCGTACCGGTTTATAAAATTCTATAAACAGCAGTTGTCCGGTTTCAAAATCACGTTGCTCTTCCGCTTCAATCACATCAATAAAAGCCATCTCCCCTAAAGTATTTTGAGTTGCTCTTAACAGAGCGGCCTTGGCTTGCTCCTTTGTTACTTCACGCATACTACTCTCCCACTACGTCGGTTACTTTTTCGGGTGTCAAGGGCTTTCTTAAAATCCCCATAACATCCTTGTCTTCCAATTCCGTTTCCAGCCGCTCATTTCCCATACTCGATACAATCAGCACCGGAAGCTGTTTTGTTTTATCTATCAGCCTTAGTTTTTTAATAAATGTCGCTCCGTCCATTTTTGGCATATTTAAATCTGTTACAACTAGGTCGACTGCATTACGATTCAAATTTGAAAGGGCTTTTAAGCCATCCTCCGCTTCTATAAAAGTACTGTCCTGATAGCCGGCCATCTGAAAACAGCGTTTTATAATCATTCGAGAAGTGGCGGAATCGTCTACTATCATAATCTTATCCAGTTTCATCTCTCACACCTCCTCATAATTGCCATTTAGAACCGGCATTTGAAACAACGATTGCTCCATCAGCCACTTTAAATCCTACCGTACGGCTGGAGTTCCCTCCGGTATCCTCTTTAATTACACCAAACCCGTTTTTCCAAAGATACCGTTTAATAGCAATAGTGTTACGTCTTCCTATATCAAAATGACGATTTTGATCCATTATACTCGATCCACCGGCAAGTTTGACTTTTATATTTTTCTTATCAGCACCCTTCTTCACCATATCCTCAAATAACTTAGGAAGGCCCGTGTCTGCAAAATACCCCGGCAATTTCTTAGCTTTTTCGCTATTGACCTTTGAATCCGGCAGGGCGATATGTATAAGTCCAGCTACATGATTGCTTGGATCGTATGCACATACCGCTACACAAGAACCAAGGGCGTAGGTTTTTAACTCATCATCAGCCTTATTGCTTACCTTCCACTCTCCGATGCCGATATCAAGCCGCATCACTTCATCTCCCTTAACAGACGTACCATCTCAACAGTCATGTCGTCTATAGCTACCAACTTTTCAGCCCCCCCCAGGTTATACGCTTCCTTGGGCATCCCAAACACAACGCAACTGCGTTCATCCTGGGCTAGGGTTCTTGCTCCGGTAGACTTCATTTTTACCATTCCTTCAGCTCCATCGCGTCCCATCCCGGTTAATATTACCCCCAGGGAATTGACTCCCACGTTCTTGGCTATAGAATCAAACAAGACATCTACCGACGGTACGTGGCCATTTACTTTTTCTCCGTCTTTTACCCGTACCAGGTACCGACCACCCGACCGGACTACCCTCATTTGCATCCCACCAGGTGCAACCAGCACACGTCCTTTCATCACTCGATCGTTATCTTCAGCCTCTTTGACCTCTACCTTCGAAATCGTGTTGAGCTTATCGGCAAACATCTTTGTAAATTTCGGCGGCATGTGCTGTACTATTACCGTTCCCGGCATATCCGGCGGAAAAGCCTCAATAACCCTCTGCAGGGCTACCGTTCCTCCTGTAGATGCCCCAATCCCGATAACCTTATCGGTTGTACCATGCAGAACGGCTCCAGTAGGCCTTTTAATACCCTGGGTAGGTTTATTCCGCCACCCGCTGACATCTACCGTGGAGGCAACCTTTATTTTCTGCACCAGCTCGTCCAGCATATCCTCCAGTTTATTACCAAAGCTGGTAGAAGGCTTGAGTACAAAGTCGATCGCACCATAATCGAGAGCTTCGAGGGTTACCTGAGCGCCGGGGGCTGTAAGTGCAGAGACCATAACTACCGGAACAGGGTATTGCGGCATAAGGCGGCGGAGAAACTCAACTCCGTCCATCCTTGGCATCTCCACATCCAGGGTCAGCACATCCGGTTTATTGTACACAATCTTGTCGCGGGCAACATACACATCCGGTGCACTACCGATAATTTCTAACTCTGGGTCTCGGCTCAAACCTGTGGTCAGAATCTTACGCGCAAGTGCGGAGTCGTCTATTACCAAAACCTTTATTTTGTGCGCCGCTGATAACTTATTCATTCAGCTACCTTTTTCATGTACAATGCCGGCTGCACATATTGAAAATCGCGGTTATCCCGGCCTAGAGTCTCAGAGTGGCCGATAAACAGATAGCCTCTGTCCGCCAGCACACCTCCGAACTTCTGTACAAGGGTTTCCTTGGTAGGCTGGTCGAAATAGATCATTACGTTCCTGCAAAAAACGGTATGAAATTTTTTTCTGAATGGAAATGACTCCCGCTTAAAATTGAGCCGTTTATAAAGTACCATCTTTTTCAGGCTCTCTTTTACACTGTAGCCGCCGGCCTCGTTTAAAGTAAAATACTTATGCAGAAGCCCCCGGGGAACCTGGTCAACCCGTTCTTTTCCATACGCACCCAGGGTAGCCTTCTCCAAAGCAGTTCTCGAGATATCCGTAGCCAGAATCGGCGGGCCTTCGGAAAAGTAATTCGGTCCAAAAAACTCAGCCAGGACAATAGCCAGCGTATAGGCTTCTTCTCCGGTGGCGCAGCCTGCACACCATACACGCAAATCTTTACTGCCCTCCGCTTCAAGCTGCTGAGCAATCTGCGGGAGAACCCGTTTCTCAAGAAACTCAAAATGATCTTTCTCTCTGAAAAAATATGTATGGTTGGTGGAAATTTTATCTACCAGCTCTAAAAGACCGGCTCCGCTGGGATCATTAAGAACCGCATTGTAATAGCTTTCAAAATCGGTGTAGCCCATTTGTCTCAGCAGCTTGTTCAGCCTTCCACGAACCAGCACCCGTTTTTTTTCGGTAAGGTGAATTCCAAACTTTTCATATACTAGGGCAGAGATTTGTTTAAACTCATTGTCAGTAATATCGATCAGGCCTTCCATTTTTCTTTTTAACTCCAGTACTGTTTATTCAAGCACATATGAAATGAGTGCGCCCGTGTCTACTATTAAACTGACCTTTCCATCCGACATAATACTACATCCGGAAAGAGCTCGAATGTCTTTCATATATGAGGGTAGACTCTTAATTACTATTTGCCTGTAGCCGATAATCTCGTCGACTAGAATTGCAAGTTTATGGTCGCGGGCTTGGGCAACAATCACAATCCCCTCTTCAACCCGCTTTTTCTCCGTTTCAATCTGGAAAAAGTCGTACAACTTTACCACAGGGATAACCTCGTTCCGTAAATTGATAACCACATCTTCCGTACTAGTCTGGGTAATTTCCACCTCCGAGGCTTTATGAAACTGAATTACATCGGTAATCGGCAATGAATAGAGCTGTGGCCCAACAGTAAAGGTTATCCCATCAATAATAGCAAGGGTTAGGGGAATCTTCAGGACAAAAGTACTCCCCTCTCCTTCAACACTTTGAATATCGATCTTACCCCGGAGCTTCTCGACGTTCTTTTTAACAACATCCATTCCGACTCCACGACCGGAAATTTCTGAAACCTTTTCTGCGGTTGAAAAGCCCGGCTCAAAAATCAGCTTCCATACATCTTCATCTTTCATCTCATCGGGATTCCCCTGGATAAGTCCCCGTTCCAGTGAACGGGCAATCAAAGCATCCCGCTTCAGCCCGCCGCCGTCATCCGCCACGGTAATCCAGATCTCATTCCCCTCGTACCCGGCACTGAGTTTTACCGTACCGGTTTCCGGCTTTCCGGCGGCCTTTCTTTTGGCAGCAGATTCCACCCCGTGATCAAGGGCATTCCTAATAATGTGCACCAGGGGATCAGAGATCTCCTCCATTACAGTGCGGTCCATCTCGGTGTCTTCACCGGTTATTTCCAGATTTATTGGTTTTTCGAATTTTTTGGACAAGTCCCGCACCAATCTCCGCATTTTACTGAACAAGCCCTCCAGCGGAATCATCCGCATAGACATAGTTATTTCCTGCATCTCCCGCGAGATCTTAGATAAATAATTTGAAGCACGTTCAAAGTCCGGCAGATCATAGGGCTCAAGCTCAGGATTGTTAATAACCATTGACTCGGCGGTAATCATCTCACCCATCAAATCAAACAGTTTATCAAGTCTCTCTGTATCAACCCGGATGTCCCGCCGCTTAATTCGATAACTGGCAAACTGATCCTTCTTCTCCGGAACCTCTTTCCCCTGCTGTTCAAGGGCCTTCTCTATTTCGTCCTGTTTAGCTTCGCCCTGGTCTATCAAAATCTCGCCCAAACGCATCCGCTGCATATCCAGGGCCTGGTCAACAGCCTCCTGTGAGGCAATACCCATTTCAACCAGCATATCACCGAGAGGTTTGTAGTCCCCCTCTTCTTTACTGGCAACCGCCTTTTCAGCACTCACGCTGCTGTCGGACAGCTCGCCCGGTAGGATTTCCCCTTTATGAACCCTTTGCAGGGTGGCATTTAGACCATCGATGCTCTGGAGCAGAAGATTTACTATCTGCGGGTCGGGGCTACGGGCACCCGTGCGCAGGGTGTCCAAAATCCCTTCAATCCCCATACACATTTTCTCAAGAATTGCAAAGCCGAAAAAGCCGGCATTTCCCTTGACGGTATGAATAGCCCGAAAAGCCTCTTCAATACCGGCAGTGTTGGTCGGGTCTTTCTCAAGCTCAAGCATGGTTTTTTCAGCGGTATCAACCAGGTCGGAGGTCTCTTCAACAAATTTTTGGATCATTTCCGGTGAAATAAGCTCTTCGGCGAAAGTTTTCTCAGGCTTAACCTGGCTCTCCGCAGCCCCTGGGGCGGCAGGCGTCCCCGATTTCTCCACGGCTCCCGCTGTCTTTTCTTCCGCTGCTCCGGATTCTATCTTCTGCAGATAGGGCTCCAGCCGTGTGTCGATTTCGCTGGTATCTACCCGTCCCTCGTAAATAACTGCCTCGCCGCTGCTGGTATCCAGCCCTTCCGCCTGAGCCTCGATGTCGGATACCATCTGCTGCAGCACATCTCCGCCGTTCAGCAGTATATCAACAAGCTCTTCTTCGATTTCCAGTTCGCCCGTACGCATGGAATTCAGTACTGTCTCTAGACGGTGACTAAAGCCCTTAATTTTTGACAAGCCAATAAACGAAGAAACGCCTTTGATAGTGTGCATTGAACGAAAAATATCATGAACAGTCTGTTCATCGTAGCTTTTCTCAAGGTCTAAAATACGCTCTTCAATATCATCTAAGTGGTCATGGGCCTCGACTAAAAACGAAGAAAGAATCTCGCTATCCTCAATCGTCACTTCTTTTAAGTTTGCAGCCACCTGTTCTTTACTCTGCTGCGGGCCTTTTTTAGGTTCCCTAGCTTGCTCCTGCCCTTCCTCCGGAACCTCTTCCTCCGAAGCCGAACTTATAAGTGCAGATCCCAATTCCTGCAGCTGCTGCAGGTTTTCTTCGGAGGAACCCTGCAGCACTATCTCCTCAGCCGTTGTTACAATATTCTCTAATATCTGAGCAATTTGTTCATCTTCTACCCTAGTTTGCAGCGTTTCGGCTGTCTCTCTGATTTCCGCCACGGCCAGCAGGTCGCCATCTTCATACTGCCGAATGGCATTGCTCAGTTTTTGAAGCTCTTCCATATGTATTCCTATTGTTTTACCAACATTTTTACGACCTTCGCAAGGGAAGGGGCTTCAAAGGGTTTCACGATCCACCCATTGACCCCCAATTCTTTTCCAACCTGCTTTTTTTGAGCCGCGCTTTCGGTAGTTAAAAATACCACCGGTATATGCGAGTACTCCGGCTTCTGCTTGAGTGCCTCTACAAATTGAAAGCCGTCCATCACCGGCATATTCACATCGACGATGCAAAGTGAAACTTCACACTTTCCGCACTGATCAAGTGCCACCTGTCCATTCTCGGCTTCAATAATCTCGAACCCTTCAGGTTCAAGCGCCTTTTTTACGAGTTTTCTAATTGTAACTGAATCATCGACACATAATATTTGCTTGCCCATGCATATGCTCCTTTTATTTTTTTAGAATAAGGTTATATCTCCGTTCAACTCTTTTTTCTGCGTATCTGAATCTTCAGTTCCTTCCACCATAGCCTCATCAATTTCATGACCGAAGGCCTGCCACTCCTCTCGGGTAGTAAAAAAGGTCTTGAGCAGCCGCCTTACCTCGTCTGCCTGCTGCTCTATCTCGGCTTGGCTCAGCTGCACCTTTTCTGCAGAAAAATCGGTCCCCTCCTGGGCGAGGGTTTCAAAAAGCTGAACCATATGCTGCAAGATCTGACGAACACTATCCTGGTACTGTAAATGAACTGTAACATCATTAATATTCTTGGTGACCGAAGAGGAGAGTTTTTGGGACTCTTCAATTACCTCCGAAACCTGGTCTATCTGCGGGGTTAACTGCTCAATTACGGAGGCATGCTTTTCACCGCTCCGTGCCAGTTTCTCCACAGCATTCTGCAGACGCTCACCATAGGTTCCGATTGAATCCTTAACCGTATGCACAGAGCTCTCTATGGTAGTGCTAATCTCATCGGCAATCTTCATGGTACTTTTCGCCAGGCCCTGTACTTCCGAGGCAATTACCGCGAACCCTCGTCCTGCCTGCCCCGCCCTGGCCGCTTCGATCGAAGCGTTAATGGCCAAGACGTTAGTGCGTTCCGATAAATCGGTAATAGTGTCGGTAAACTGGTCTACCGATTTCATCGTCTTCTCGATCATTTCAAGTTCGCCAATATAGTCGTCACGAATTATTTTAAACTCTTGGATCAGCTGCTCAATTCTCCGGAGCTCCTCTTCCATCCGAACCGACTGAACCCGAAGACCTCCCTCTTCAGAGGTAAGCTGCCCAAATACCCGTTGTATAAGGTCATCGACATCTTTGCTCCAGTCGCCAATGCTGTACACATGATTAGTTAGCTCAAGAGTTGCAGTTTCTGTCTTATCGACAATTACCTTTGACAAAATTTTCTCGGCGTCTGTTGCTTCAGCTATTTTCCGGCACTGTACGGCAAACTTATGGAGGTATTCGTCCTTCTCCCTTACATCCGCCTTAAGCTCTTGAATCTGAACCTCTAATTGCTGAAGTTCTGTCTGCAGCAGTTGATTTTCCTGGGTAAGCTTATCCACATGTGTCTCATTCTGTTCCGCCTGAATTGAAGATTCAGGCTTCAGACGAACAAGCAGTATGACCAGTAGTGCCACTGCAACTAAAACAGCCCCGTAAATATAGGCACTATTCCCCGTTATCAAGTTGCCAGCAAGCAACACTATTACGAGGGCACCCCCCACTACACTTAACTTTTGCATCAATAACCCTCATACTTTTCTCAACACCAATTATTTTAGATAATAGCTTAAATTGCAAATTTAAAAATAATAATATAAAAATTCCGGTAGACTATTCAGAAAATAGCCGCATCCGGCTATTTTCGTCGTTTCGGTTGCCGCGGAGCGGCATGGGAAACTAGGCTCAATATTCAAATGGAATCTGGAGGGTTACCCGGGTATAGGAGTTCTCCTCCGACTCAATCCACATTCTTCCACCAAATTGTTTGGTAATAAAGTAGGCTTTGGTCAACCCAAACCCGCCGCCGTAGCTCTTTTTGTGCAGTACATTGGCGGCACGCATACCAAAATTTACCACACTCTCAATACTATCCTCGGGAATTCCTCGTCCGTTATCTTCCACAACTATCCACAAGTGCTCTTGGTCCTGATAAATTCCGGACAAAATGTTTCCCCCCGGATCGGTGTATTTACGGGCATTGGCTATCAGGTCCCGCAGCACGTCCTTTACCAGCAAGGGCATGCGTATAAGACCATCTGAGGCAGCATCAAACTGCAGATCGACAAAGTAGTTATAGCGGTTTTTAAGAGCGATATTCTCTACAATTTTGTAAACCCCGCGGCTATTTTGCTCTACCGCCTTCAAAAAGGCCATAAAATCATCGTAGAGTTCGGTGGGGGAAAAGTCGATCCAGCTAGAAGGGCCAAGCTCATTGCGCCGTACAATCTCATCCAAGCGAATATCTAAAATTGAAACAATTTTTTCAATCGCCTCAACTATCTCCCGTACTTGCCTCTCAGTGCCCTCCGGCGGTTTAGTAGTTGTACTGTATACATCCGTCAGTACTTTCGAATGCAGCTCTGCAATTTTTTCGGCATCCTGTTCTCCAATCGCCTGCTTCTTGACTAGTAAAGCCAATTCCTGAACCGAACCATACGAATTGAGCAGTATCTTCTCGTCCTGCAGCAGCTCCGATAAACATAAAAAATTGTATTGCAGAACATTCAACACATTGAGCACGCTGTGGTTATTCAACATGTGCCCATGCTGTTCATCAACCTTGAGTTGTCTAGTAATTTCCACGACCACCTCTGATTTTTTTGTAGATTATTGGCTTAATGAACAAATTATAGCGTATTATTAATCACTTATCAAAGGGATCTTTACGAATTTTAATCTTCTTCGGTCAAAAGTTCGGCCACCTCTTCCGGACTTTGCGCCCGCAGCAGCATTTTACAGAAGGTTTTCGACTGGGTAATGCGGGCAATTTCCGAAAGTGCTTCGATATGGGGACCCGACTGGTTAGGGGGAGCCAGCATAAGGAAGAAGAGATTGCTGGGGTTCCCATCCAAAGCTCTGAAATCAATCCCTTCCGGGGCAATTCCAATTGCCAAAGTAAGAGTAGAAACGGTATCGGTTTTCGCATGGGGTACGGCAATACCCGCCTCTAGGCCGGTACTGCCCTTGGCTTCACGGGCTAACAGTGCATCGTAGGCAGCGTCAAAATCATTCAGCTTCCCGGCATCGACAAGAACCTGCAGAAGTTCGCGGATAACCGCCTGTTTGGACTTGGATTCCAGGGGTACCTTTATTATTTCGGGCTTTACAAGGTCTACTAATGCCATTTTTTTACTCCATTTTTATTCAGGCAGGGCATCGTACAGATCCCACACTCGCTCTTCATCTTTTACCATAAGAACCGAACAGTGCACAAGCCGCATAGCTCGTTCAGTCTCATGATAAAATTCATCCCTACGGCTGCGTACATGTGAAAGCTCGCCAATCAGCAGCACATCGGCATCTATCTCTTCGGCGTATTTTTTAATCTCCTGGTGCACCGTACCGCTGCGCTTTTCCAGGGCTGCGGTTACTCCTTTACGGCTCGAAAGTTTATCAACATGTTTGAGATAGCGTTCGGCATCGGATTCCAAATCATGATGATACTCTTCCTCTTCGGAATCGAGAAAAATCCGCGCTTTTACCAGGTCGTTCAGCGCACGGGTATTGATAACGTACAGTGCGTGCAAATCAGCACCGGTGGATTTGGCCAAGCACACCGCGTATTGCGCAGCTGTGATAGCCTCCTCGGTGCCGTCCACATATATCAGTATTCTACGTATCGGCCCTTCCATGGCGCTCCTCCTCCTTTTTTTCGAGTCGGTCCTTAACCATTTTCATCAATACAAACATATCCCGCTCGTTCTCCTCCAGCCGGTTATTGATGTATGCAACAGTCTCTTTCAGGTCCGGGATGGCGATCTTCTCCAGAGCGTTTACCTTCCGAATTGTCTTTTTTACCTCTAAAGCTAAACGCATGATAGAGACTTTCAGCTCCGCCAGCCTTCCCATCATCTCCAGGGCTTGCTGAAACTCCTGCAATGCCCCGTCTACCCAATAGCTGGTATCGGAGGGGCTGAAATAGGGGGGATGCTCGGAAAAATTGGTGTCCACCACCGGCAACTGCACTCCCATCACCCTACGCTGCTTTATCTTTATGCTGGATTCAATATTTATAACCCGGCTGATGTTGGCAACCTTTAATTTACCCATATCGATGCTGGCCTGTTTGAGGGCCGCATAGGCCTCGGCCAGAGCTTTCTCAACCCGGCTCTGATAATCAACTGCCTGGTCAACCAGGTTCAGCAGCTCCAATATCAGAATATTGCGCTTCTGATCCAGCAGTTCGTAGCCCAGCTCGGCAAATTTAAGCTCGTCTTTCAGCTTGAGAAGACTGGATTTTGTCGGCGCTACATTACGCATACTCGTATATCCCTAACCTTGTTTAGCCTTCGTAGTATTTTTCCAGTTCTTCATCGGTGACCCTGTGCAGCTCCTCTGCCGGCAGCTTCCGCAGTACTTCCCACCCAAGATTCAAAGTCTCTTCAATGGTACGGTCCTCATCTACCGCCTGGGAAACAAACTGTCGCTCAAAGGCCTCACCGAATTCCATGTATTTATGATCGAGGGGAGTCAGCTCTTCCTCCCCAATAACTGAAGCCAGATTACGCACATCCTTCACGTAACTGTACGCGGCAAACAGCTGGCTGGCTAAGTGAGGATGATCTTCGCGGGTCATGTCCCCGCCAATACCGTCTTTCATCAGGCGGGAAAGCGAGGGCAGTCCTGCAACCGGCGGATATATATTACGACCATTCATTTCCCGTTCAAATACAATCTGCCCCTCGGTGATGTAACCGGTCAGGTCGGGGATCGGATGGCTGATATCATCGTTCGGCATGGTGAGTATCGGAAGCTGAGTAATAGATCCGGAACGTCCCTCTATCATCCCGGAGCGTTCATAAATTTCGGCCAAGTCGGAATAAAGATAACCCGGATAACCCTTTCGGGAGGGTATTTCCCCGCGAAGGGTGGAAATCTCCCGCAGAGATTCGCAGTAATTGGCCATGTCGGTTAAAATAACCAAAACGTGCATTCCCTTGTCAAAAGCCAAATACTCAGCCAGGGTCAAGGCCGAACGGGGAGTTATCAGCCTTTCTATAGACGGATCATCCGCCAGAGAAAGAAACAGGGCCACATTTTCAAGCACCCCGGAACTCTCGAAGGAGTCGATAAAATAGCGGGCGACATCGTGCTTTACCCCCATAGCGGCGAATACAACAGCGAAATTACTCTCCCCCCCGCGAATCTTTGCCTGGCGGGTAATCTGGGCCGCCAACTCGTTGTGGGGCAGCCCGTTGCCGGAGAAAATGGGCAGCTTTTGCCCTCGGATAAGGGTATTCATCCCGTCAATAACCGAAATGCCGGTCTGGATAAAATCACGGGGATACAAGCGGGCGGTCGGATTAACCGGCAAGCCATTTACGTCCCGCTCCTCCTCGCCCACCGGCGCCGGACCATCATCTATCGGTACACCCAGGCCGTTAAAAACCCGCCCGAGCATCCCCTCGCTCACTTCCAGCGAAAGGGGTTCACCCCGAAAACGAACCCGTGTAGTGGGCATAGTAAGCTCGGTGGTACCCTCAAATACCTGCACCACAACCGCATCCTCGGAAGTGTCCAGCACCTGCCCCAAACGGACATGCCCGGTTTTATCAACTACCTCCACTAATTCCTGATACCCCACCGGATGGGTTTTACGTACATAAACCAGGGGGCCGTCGATCTTATCTACCCCCACATACTCGCGGCCCGCTAACAGGCTTCTATCACTACTCTTCATAGAGAGACTCCAATCTGTCGAAGGATCGTTCTAAACGGGCCTGCAGCTTGTCGAAAGAGGCCTCATCATCGTTTTCAATGTTGAACTTCATCTTTATCAGGTCCTGCACCACCTTCATTTTACGCAGCCGAACAATGGTAGCCCCCTGTTTGATGGCATCCCGCCCCTTACGCCAATAGGTAAGAATGAGCTCCAGCATGCGGGCCTGCTTCATGACAGTGGAATAACGGTCTACATCATCAAATGCATTCTGCTGCAGAAACCCGTTCTTAAACAGACTGCAAACTTCAATAACAAAGCGCTGACTGTCGGGAAGGGCATCCGGTCCGACTAACTTTACCACCTGCTGCAGCCGAACCTCCCGCTGCAGCAGATCCATAATCTCGCGCCGGTCTTCAGCCCACTGCTCGCCTACCTGCTGTGTCCAGTAGCCGATAATATCGTTGATGTATTCGGAATAACTATCCAGCCATCCAATGGCCGGATAGTGACGGGCGTTCGCCAGCTGCCGGTCCAGAGCCCAGAAACAGCGGACAAAGCGCTTGGTATGCTGGGTTACCGGCTCGGAAAAATCGCCCCCCGGAGGCGAGACAGCCCCGATAATGGAGACCGAGCCCTCTCTGTCCGACAGGGTATTCATAATACCCGCCCGCTCATAAAACTCCGCCACCCGAGTGGGAAGGTAGGCGGGAAAGCCCTCTTCCGCCGGCATCTCTTCCATCCTACCGGAAAGCTCGCGCAATGCCTCCGCCCAGCGGCTGGTTGAATCGGCCATAATAGCCACATGGTAGCCCTGGTCGCGGTAATACTCCGCCAGGGTTACTCCGGTATAAATACTGGCCTCACGGGCTGAGACCGGCATGTTGGAGGTGTTGGCTATCAGAATGGTCCGTTCCATCAGACTGGTACCGGTACGAGGGTCGACCAGTTCAGGGAACTCGGTCA
Source organism: Spirochaetia bacterium (assembly GCA_021736475.1). Lineage (GTDB taxonomy): Bacteria > Spirochaetota > Spirochaetia > DSM-16054 > Sediminispirochaetaceae > DSBN01. The sequence continues at coordinate 16,388 of JAIPFV010000013.1, forward strand.
GTACGTCGGTCATCTCGTTGCCCCGCTCTCCGCAGCCGATATACACAATGATATCTGCATCGCACCATTTGGCAATGGCGTGCTGGGTCATGGTTTTACCGGTACCGAAGCCGCCGGGAATTGCCACGGTGCCCCCCTTCGATAGGGGAAACAGGGTGTCGATAACCCGTTGACCGGTGATCAGCGGAGTGGTCAGGGGCATACGTTGTGCAGTTGGCCGTGGGTTTCGGATAGGCCAGCGCTGCATCATCGTCAGTTTATGTTCATTACCCTCCGCATCTTCAACTACCGCAATCTCATCGGTAACCGTATACTCGCCCTCCGGAGCAAGTGACTTTAGTGTTCCGGAGAGCAACGGAGGCACACATATACGGTGCTGCACCCGTTCGCTTTCCTGAACGCTCCCCAGAATCTGACCACCCTTCACCTGAACACCTGCTTCAAGCTCCGGCACAAACGGCCACTTTTTCTCCCGCTGCAGAGCCGGCTCTTCTTCACCGCGCTCTATAAAAGCACCGCTTCGATCCTTCAGCCGTACCAGGGGCCGCTGAATACCGTCGTAGATCTGACCCATCAGGCCGGGTCCTAACTCAACCGAGAGGGGCATACCGCTGCCGTAAATTGGATCTCCCGGAGCTATGCCCGTGGTGCTTTCATATACCTGTATAGTAGCATTGGTTCCGGATAATTTGATTATCTCGCCCACCAAACCCACATCTCCGACATGGATCAACTCCATCATCATTGCGTCACTTATGTCGCGAGCCTCAATTACCGGCCCGTTTACCCTCTGTACTGTTCCAACTACCCGTTCACTCATTCCCTACTCACTTTCCGATTCACTTGGTTCCATGTGCTGATAGATCATTCTGCGTATCACTGTAGAAAAGCGTTCCAGCCGTGCTTCTGCCAAATTGTTGAAGGCCAGACGGCCTTCACGGGCGGTTAGAAAAACTCCCTGCTTCTGCAATGGTGGCTGATCGGTCCGCTCTATTTTTACCGATCGTCCCGTCACAGATTTTACCTCCGCCTCCGCCTCACGCAACACGTTATCGGTAATCAACTTCAGTTCTCGCTCCGATGCGTTTACTTTCAGGGTATCCTCCGACAGACCGATCGCCCCTTCGGCAATCCAGCCCTTTAAAATAGAACGGTAATCCGAGCGTTCAGTCAGAGCCTGCAGTTTCTCTTTCACCCGCCCCATCGTCTTGTTAAAGAGCTCCTCCTGGGCTTTCAGGCGGAGCTTACGCTGCTCGGCCTCAATAGCCTGGGCATTCTTCTCCAGTATCCCCTCAGCTTGTTTCCGGCCCTTCTCCTCTGCATCTTCTCGGATAGACTCGGCCTTTTTGCGAGCACCCTCCACTATCTCCTTGGCCTGGCGCTCCCCATCCTCACTAATCTTTTTTACCTCAGCCTTGGCCTGTTCCGATATTCCCGATAGCAGGGAGGTATTCTGTGACTCTTTACTCTGTTCAGGCATCTCTGCACCCCCGTTACAAATTAATACCGATCGCCTGGTTTACCATTTCCCGCAAAGTAGGTCTCCCCTCCAGCGGTCCCTGGCGGTCCGGGATCTCAACAATAAGGGGAAAGGATTGGGAAAATACATACCGATCTACTTGTGGACGTATAAGCTCGGCAACCGGCTCGGTTATGATCACAATTCCCACCTGGCGGTCACTCAAAGCCTCTTGAAGGGCAGATTGAGCCTCATCAGCGTTTTCAGCCACCCGGCCTTCCACACCAACCATGCCGAAGCCGAGTACCGCATCATCTCCGCCGATCATAAAATACTTCATGCCCTAGAATTTACCCAATATCATAAGCGCGGTGATAAAACCAAATACCACCAACCCTTCCGCCAGCGCAATAAAAATCAAGGCCTGGCTGGCCAACTCCGGCTTCTCACCGATAGTTCCCATTGCCGCAGCACCAACGTTGGCAATCGCAATTCCGGCACCAATAGCACCCATACCGAAGGCGATCGCCGCGGCGATCAAACCAAACTTCATTACCCCCGCCTCTTCAGCGCTTATCACCTTTTCCTGCTGGGAAGCCTCGGTTTCCTGGGCAAAGGTATTTGATGCAAACACCAAGCTGGCAAAGGCCATTACGATCAACATAACAATTAAACTTATCCGCAAACGGGATACAAACCAGCGCTTCTCTTTTTCCATCTCAGTAACTCCTTATCGCTATTAAGAAAATAGCCGAATACGGCTATTTTAGTCGTTTCGGTTGCCGCGAAGCGGCACGCGAAACTATATGTATATTTCTCACCTTCTCCCGTCCTTACTCCGAACGCAGAGAAATGGGAGCATATGCTCTTCCGTTGCCGGCAAAATATTTTGAGAAAAACTCATAATAGTTTAACCTGAGAGACTGGATGCCGGCGGACAGTCCCTCTAATCCAATTACCAATGCATTTCCTAACAGCAAAATTAAATAGGACCATATGGTAAAATTTCCGTTGGAGGCGGCCATCTCCGCTATCTGAAAGAAGGCCATCATCAAACTTACGTGGGCAATCCCGAGACCGGCGACACGCATAAAGGAGAGCGTGTTAGATAAATAGCCGGAAAAGATCTCCAGCAACTCAACCAGCCACTCCATAATCATATCCAGCACATTGGCCGAATGCCGCTGCTCCGCCGGCACATCCCGATTGTGGTGCACATGCTCCAGCACCGGTTTCGCAGCCAATAAGAGTACAGGAAGCCCTAAAAGCAGCAGCAGTACAGGGCCCTCCGGCAGCTCCTTATAGTCATGACCGGCAAAGTAAAAGGCAGTATACGTACCGGCGGCATATATCCAGCCGACCAAAAGGCCTCCGTTACCCCAAACCAGTCCAAACCAGTCCTGCCTGCGGAGGCGGTTTACCCAGTTTATGAGCAGTCCGGTGCCAATGACGGCGATACCGAAATAAATAGTCAGCATCAAAATATCGGACATCGTTTTTACACTACCCGCCCCGCCTTCGTGGCCGGCTACAATCCCGTGATAATCAAACCACAGTGGCGGGAGCAGAGCCGTTCCGAAGTAGGAGCCGAACAATGCCCCGCTTACAATCGCCGCAGCCCCGCAGTAACTGATCAGGGGATAGATCATAGTCTTTTTCCCCTTCTTACGTGACCTCCGGTCACCGATAAGTCCGATCAACAGAACCACTACACCGTGGCCCACATCGCCGAACATCAGAGCAAACATTGCCAGGTAAAACACCGCAACCATAGGGGTTGGATCAATCGACCCGTAGGTCGGTATACCGTAGTTTTCTACCAGTGACTGAAAAGGCCGCAGAGCCTCAGGATTTTTCATCTGTACCGGCACCTGCTGCGGAACCTCCGGGTCGCCGCCCTTGTGGGGCGTATGCCACTCCAGGTAACAGCGCCCCTCGGTGGCTTCCATCAGAGTTTTGGTCACCTCTTCCTTCTTTTCAGTCGGCAGCCAGCCGGAAAAGAGATAGGTTCTTTCGGTTTTACGGTAGTACCCTTGAATCGTGCGCAGCAGCTCGCGCATGCGCAGTCCGGTCCACAGCCGTTCGAGGGTTTCCGAACGCTCTTCTACGGTTTGGCTTAACCCCTTGTCCAGTTCCTGCTGCTTATAGCGCAGCGACTCAAGTTTGGCATCTAACTCCTCTACCGGAAGGCGTGTTTTGTTTTGCCCGTCCCCGGAGCTCTCTTGGTACTGACGCTCTTCCCAGCCGTACTTCTCCAGCAACCGCTCTACCCGGCTGTTGTCCCGCTTTAGGGTAATCAGAAAATCGATCGGCTCGCCGCCTTCCGCAGCTGCGACCCCCTGCTCAGGCAGATACACCGAAGGAAGCTTTGCAATTTCTTTTTCAAAAGCAGCCCGGTTCTCCTTGGGCAGAGTACCGGTGTGCACCGTGATGTAGGCGTGGGAACCCTTGGTCAACGCCGGGCCACCAGCACCAGAATCACTCCTGCTTCCGGCTTCCCCTCTAACCCCAGTCTTAGCACTGCTCCGGCCCGCGGTGCGTCCACCCTCATCGGGCATCTGCCGGCGCAGCTCCTGGAGACGCAGAATCTCCTCCTGCACCTCCTTTTGTTTATCCCGAATCTTACGGAATTCGCCCCCCAGCTTATCTATCTCACCTTCCGCCTCGGATAAATCCAAAGGCTCCTGGTCTTGGCTCTGCTCCTGCTTTTCTCCATTCACCTTTGGCCTTGGGGTAAAGCCCACCGTCCGAAAGTAGGCATCCAGGCGCAGCCGTAATTCACGGGCCTTCTCTCTGTCCTCGGCAGCCGGAACACGGTCCAATCGCGAAGTCCAGTCGGCGGGTATCTCGCGTACATCGATAAAATCGATCACCCCCACCTTCAGCAGGGCTTCAGTGGCCGCTTCCATATCGCTCTTCAGTACCGCAGCAACCAACTGCTGCATTGAAGTAGTTGTTATCATAACAGTTCCCGTATCCTCTCTTCCGAGAGGCCGTAGTATTTTGCGTTCATAATGCTTACCAGCTGTGAAATCTCTTTACGCTTGAGAAATACGTAAGCCAGTATTGTTCCGATAGTAAAGGGATAACCGTGCAGCAGCCGCCCAACCTCATCGCTAAGAATTTGGCGTAGTAAATTCTCAACCAGATGCAACCGTTCGTAGGGATTGCTTTTATGTTCACCGGTGAAGCTTTTATAACTGGAGTAGTGCCGGGTCAGAAGTATATTCAGGGCCTCCTCAGGGCCTTTCTGTTGAAAGGCTTCGCGGAGCACCTCAAAGTCTATGCTACCCCCCGGCAGAAACACATTCCACGAGTGTCGTCTTTCCTTTTCATAAAAGGAGACAAAACGCACAATCCGGTCTATATTTTCCAGGTCAACCTCGACCTGGATCACCCGCTCGGCCACCTGTCTGTCCTGCTTGGAAAGTTGTGCCGTCTTAGCCATAAGGGTGGTATAAAACAGGCTGTCCAGCTCCAGCTCAACGTAGAACATCTGCTGCTCGTTCTGAATGCGGTCCAGGTTTCGGCTGAGCACAGCCTCGTAGGGTGTCCCGGCTACCGCATCTACCAGCTTTCCCGAATCCGCGGCATTCAAAATACCGTCGATGTCTATGGAGTGAACTAAACGGCCGTGATACAGGTAGGAGGAAGGTTCTGTTTCCGTCCGGCCTCGGATGTTACGGTCATACCAGAAACGCAGAGCGTTCTTCACCGTATCAACCTCGTACCGTAAAAGAAGAGCCTCAACAAAATCGGCGGCAGGCCCCTGCACGTACTGCAGTAGTTCATGCACCGTCTCAATCTCGTGACTGTACAGGGCAAATTCCACCGCCCGCACATCGCCGGTAGCCGCGTACTGCTCAAGCTCCTTGGCATACACCGTCGAACCCAGAGCTGTCACAACCTCTTCAATACTGCTGCTTTTCATCAGATTGGAGAAATCGCGGTCCGAGAGCAACTGCCCAAGGCGGGAACGAATCTTCGCATTTATAAAACCGTACGTTTTTAACTGTCCGGCCACAATTTACCCCTCTTTGCCCTCTATCCGTATTCTCTAAGCTTACCTATTCCTCGCGCTGATACGCTGGGGTAGTCAGATATTCCACAACCTCATCGGCAATTGCCTCAATACGCTCAGCCCTCGCACGCTGCAGCTCCTCGGCCTCTTCCTGCGCCTTCTTACGGGCCGCCTGAAATTCGTCTTGAGCCTTCTGCTGTGCCTCGCTCTGCATCTCGCGAATCCGCTCCTGCGCCTGGCGCCGGGCATCCTCAACGATCTTCGAGCTCTCTTCCTCTGCCTTTTGGGTTTTGTTGGAAGCCTCCTCACGCGCATTCCTAACCGCCTCGCGGGCGCGCTCCTCTTCCTTCAGTACGTTGTCCACCATCTCTTGCATACCTACATTTATACCACACAGTACCATAAGCGAAAAGAGGCTAATAATATTGTAAAAAATGCAATCCCCAAGACACCCTTCTCGTACACACCCCCAGGGGCATCGGCCTCAGCGCAGCCGAATAAGAGCCCCGGTCGGCGTGAATTGAAAATATCGGTTATTCTATCATTGGCTACAACATCAATGTCGATCTCATTCCGTAGGCTAATTCAATTTACAAATCGTATTTTGTGTGAATACCATTATTCAGGACTAAAATAGTTCAAGCCACTGTCTTTTCAGTTTTTTTAATAGTCGTAGATATTTACTCACATTACAACTTCGATGATGAAACCACAAATTGTGAGAACTTTGAGATCGTTTATTGAATGTTGTTTATTATTTTGTTTAGCAAAATGATATGCAATAGATACTCTTCGCTTCGCGGTATTCTACTGAGGTAAAATTTCTATTCTGCTATTATCTCCCGACAGGTGCCTCTATTCACTTATCTCCACAATCGAGTAGGGCACGGGCTCCGCGAAATACAACGCGGAGCCCGTCAATCATCGAACAGCTGTCGCCCTAGGACTGGTGCTTTTTCTGCAGTTCCCAGAAAACCCTTTCAGGGGTAGCCGGAAGGTGTAAAACCTTTATTCCGACGGCGTCCCTGATGGCATTGGCCACAGCAGGTGCAGCGGCGGTAATCGAAGGCTCTCCGATTCCCTTTGCTCCAAAAGGACCTTTTCCGGAACGCGATTCAAGGATGATAGAATTACTGTCGGGTATATCCTTGCTTGTCGGAACCAGGTACTCGGTCAGATTCCAGGTTATCGGGACCCCATCAACTTCCAGATAGTCTTCCATGAGAGCAAAGCCCAAGCCCTGAGCAGCTCCGCCCTCCATTTGTCCTTCCGTACGTTTTATATTAATCGCCCGTCCCACATCTTGAACAGAGACATGTTTCAACACGTTCACCTTACCGGTTTCAGTATCTACCTCTACCTCTACTGCCTGAGTTCCGAAGGTCCAGTCGTTATACACCGGATCCTTGATTACATTGGTTTTAATCTCGTCGGTAAAAGCCGCTTTATACGTATCCAAACTCTGTATGGAGATACCCTCTGCGGCACAGCGGCGGATCACTTTTACCAGTTCAACTTTTTTATCAGTCTGCCGGGAGGAATAAACCATCTTATTCTCTATGTCCAAATCTTCAGCTGCAGTTTCCAGCATATCAGCGGCTTTCTCAAGAATTACTTCGCGCACATTCTCCGCCGCCAGCTTGGTGGCATTTCCGGACATAAACAAAGCTCGGGTTGCGGTAACTGTCCCAGCAAGCGGGGTAACCTGTGAGTCGGTCGAAATTACGTGCACCTCATCGAGGGGAATTCCCAAAAGCTCTGCCGCTATAGCTCGGATGGATTCACGCTGTCCGCCACCCAGATCCGGTATGCCGCAGCGAACTACCGCACTTCCGTCCATTTCAAGACCAACCCAGGAGCTGGCGGTATCATGGAGGTAAGTCATTCGCCCGTAGGACTGCCAGGAGCAGGCAAAACCGCGGCCGACGCGCATATTTTTGCCGGAGGGTTCCGATTTCGGCCCCAAGGCTTCAACAGCCTTTTCGACCGCCTCATCAAGCATAACCTCCGATGGAATGGATTGAAAGTTCGCAGTCTCATCTCCACGCTTAAAGAAGTTCTTTTTGCGCAGTTCAACCGGATCCATGTTCAGTTTTATTGCAAGTGCATCCATCTGCGATTCGTAGGCAAATGCAACCTGCATACCGCCGAAACCACGAAAAGCACTGGTCATTATATTATTCGTGAGAACCGAATAAGCGTCAACTTTCACGTTGGGAATAAAGTAAGGGCCAGTTGAGTGTACCGTGGAGTAAAGCAACACCCAAGGGCTCAGCATTACATAGGCACCGGAATCCGAGATCAGCTCCGCCTGCATGGCGGTTAATTTGCCGTCCTTGGTTGCACCTGTTTTATACCGCAAGACGTACGGATGGCGTTTCTGCCGTCCAAACCCCATTTCTTCGCGGGAAAAGGCCATCTTCACCGGACGTTTTGTGTTCCAGGAGCAGAGGGCCAAGAAAACTTCAACGGTAAGATCCTCTTTCCCCCCGAATCCTCCGCCTATAATGGTTCCGATTGTGCGAACCCGACTTTCGGGAATGCCGAGCACCGCAGCAACATCGCGGTAATGTTCGACCACCTGAGTAGAGTAGCGAATATTGATTACTCCCATGTCGTCCACCCATGCCAGGCCCGATTCGGGCTCCATGTGCGCATGTTCCTGGCGGGGCGTACGGTATTCGGCCTCAACAACAACATCCGATTCAGCAAAAGCTTTCTCAACATCCCCCTTACGGAGTGCCCAGTTGGCGATAACATTGTTGTCCCCGTGAATCTTAGGAGCATCGGGCTTCATCGCTTCTTCCGGATCGAAGACTCCCGGTAGTTCTTCATATTCGATTTCAATCAGTTCCAGGGCATCCCGGGCAAGCTCCGGGGTTTCGGCTGCAACTACAACAATAGGTTCACCATAATAACGCACCCGATCGGTCGCGAGAATTCGCTGTTTAGCCTCAAGCAGCCCAACCTCGGTGGTCTGGCCGACTACATTTTTGGCGGATTCATTATTTGGAACATCTTCGTGAGTCAAGACACAGCTCACTCCATCCAGGGCTTTCGCTTTGTCGATATTCAGTTTTTTAATCATAGCCGAAGCTTTAGCCGACCGAAAAACCTTACAGTAGAGGGTATCCGGCATAATATAGTCCTCGGCATACACTACGTTCCCCAGTACTTTGTCTTTTTCGTCACATCCGTCGGCCCTAGTACCGATTATATTGAAGTTCTGTTTTTCCATCTTCATGCCTCCCTCGACACTTCTTCTATGGCTGAAGCTGCATCTTCTATTGCATCGACAATTTTTACATAACCGGTACATCGACAGAGGTTTCCGGATATTGCATCTCTTATTTCATTTCTGGAGGGCATAGGATTATTGTCCAGAAGAGCTTTGGCAGTCATGAGAAAACCGGGAGAACAAAAACCGCACTGGACTGCCTCATGCTTTACAAAAGCCTCCTGAAGAGGGTGCAGTTTTTCCCATGATCCAAGGGATTTCACCGTATAGACACGGCGTCCTTCAGCCTGCAAGGCTGTAGTCGAACAGGAAAGAGCGGCCAGACCGTCCATAATAACAGTACAGGCTCCACAGTCACCGTTATCACACCCCTTTTTTACCTCGGTAAAGTTGTGTTCACGCAGGAAATCGAGCAGCGTTTTTTCCGCTCTGACCTTTCCGCGCACCGCTTTATCATTTACATATACCGTTAGTTCGTAGAGTTGATTTTCCATCGTTTTACACCTCCATCCCGGCGGCACTCCTGAGAGCCCGCTTCACTAAGTTGACTGATACACCCCGACGATATTCCGCTGTTCCGCGAACATCACTAATGGGATTTATATCCTGCTGCAAAGCTTCTAATTCAGCTCCGGCTGCAGCTTCAATATCAAAAAGTCCGTCGAGGAGAGCATTTTCACAGTTATACGCCCGTATCGGAGTAGGAGCTACTCCACCTAGGGCAATTCGAATCTCACGAAGCTTCTTGTTATCCTGTTCCACCCTCACCGCTGCGGAAGTTACGGAACAGGCGGTACCGTTACGAAGGCCGAGTTTAATCATTTTTACACCGGAGCTCTCATGTACAGGTACACTCACCTTTACGAGCAGTTCATCGGCTGCAAGCACCGTCTTTCCAGGCCCTACAAAGAACTCCTTCAATGGAATAATCCGTTCGCTCTTCGAACTTGCGGCGGTCACAGTTGCATCTAGAACCAGCAAAATCGGTATTGTGTCGGCTATTGGGGAGCCGTCGGCAATATTTCCACCAAGAGTAGCTTGATTGCGAATAAGCGGATTCGCAAAGTGCGTCAAAGTATCATGAAGGTAAGACAGCCTATTCTGAACTACAGAACTATTCAGCAGCTCCGTGATAGTCAGGGATGCCCCAAAGGACACCTCATTCTCCGTATCTTCAATCTGTTTAAGCTCATCCAGGCGGGTGATATCTATCAGCAGCCCCTCTTTTACTCTTCCCATTTTTATATAGGAGAGCAAGTTGGTGCCGCCGGCTAGGATGCGGCCGTTTTCTCGTTCTTCTTCTTTTGCCTTAAGAACGGTTGATACGCTATCCGGCTGAAGAAATCGAAAATTTCTCATAAGTTCCTCCTAAACCTCTTTCATCTTACGTGCGCCGGTTTTCACCGCGCGAATAATATTTTCATATCCGGTACATCTGCAGAGGTTACCCCGCAGAGCTACTTTTATATCTTCGGTAGTTGGTTCGGATTTTTCCTCAACCAAAGCGGTCGCCGATATCACCATCCCCGGAGTACAAAATCCACACTGCACAGCCCCTTCCTCTACAAAAGAGTCCTGCATCGGATGAGCCGCTGCCTCTTGAGGGCTCAGCCCCTCGATGGTAACAACCTTCTTTCCATTACACATGACCGCCAGCAGCTGGCAAGAGAGAACAGGCAGGCCATCCAGCAGCACCGTGCAGGCCCCGCATTCACCAATACCGCAGCCGTACTTTGCCCCGGTTAAATGGAATCGCTCTCTTAGCACATTCAGCAAGGTTTCCTTCGGGCTCACCAACAATTCGTGGGCTCTACCATTAATCGTCAATTCAATAGGGAGTTTTTTCATACTAACTTCTCTCCTTCCGCCCTTTTCCATGCCTCTAAAATCGCATCCCTTACAAGGACATTCATGACTCTACTTCTGTAGCAGTCGGTAGAACGGACATCACTGATTGGTGCAATATCTTTTGCGATCTTCCCGGAGGCTTCGATCACTGCCTGCATACTCATTTTCCTCCCACGGAGTGCCTGCTCCACAGTGCTTGCTCTGACCATGGTTGGCGCAACTGAACCGGCGGCTATTCGTAGTTCTGCACATGTATCTCCGTCCCGGTGGAGAAAGGCCGCGGCCGAAGCTTTGGCAACGTCAAGCTTTACTCGTCCGTTTTTCTGAAATGAACTGCCGCAGGCGGACGGCGGCTCAGGTACGGTGATAGAAACTATGATCTCCCCCGGCCTCATGATTGTCTTTCCCGGGCCGCTGAAAATTTGCTCGACAGATACTGTGCGAAACTCTATTTCTCCGTTTTTGCCAATCATTCCCAGCTCACATTGTGCCCCCAGAACAGCCAGGGCAGGGGGAGCATCCGCCGCAGGCGATGCATTGCCCACATTCCCCGCAAGAGTAGCCGTATTACGAATCTGCTGCCCCCCGACACTGTGAACCGCCTCATACAGACATGTATAATTCCGACGTACCACCGGCGATCTTTCCACCGCGGACATAGTCACCATCGCCCCGATAGACAAGCCCGCGGCATGGGTGAAATTATGCAGCTGCCCTACATCCCCTATAAAAACTACAGTGGAGGGATGGGCTGTTTCCAGTTTCAGTTTGTTTATCAGGTCCGTTCCTCCCGCTAATACCACCGCCCCGGGCTCACCCAGGCATTTCAATGCATCGTCAAGGGTATCAGGACTGTGATACACGAAATCATGGTTTATCAATTTTGTATTTGTAGTAGTATGGCTATTTGTCATGTCCCTCTCCAAGTGCATCCATTATATCTTCCGGCAGAATAGGTAGCTTGGTAAAACGTATTCCAATGGCGTCGCAGATTGCAGAGGTTACCGCCGCAGGAGCCGGATTGAAAGCAGCCTCTCCTATTCCCTTCGCCCCCATCGGACCGGTTGGTTCATAGGTGTCGGCAAATATTACCTCAAAATCATCCGGATCAGGCATTTCATCAATGCCAAGCATCTTGTAGTCAATCATCGAGCCTTTATTTGTGAGGCATCCAGTTTTATCGTCGTAACTGGTATTTTCAAGCAGGGCCATGCCGGCTCCGCGATAAAAACCTCCGTGCAGTTGTCCCTTTGCCAGGATGGGGTTAATCACCGTACCGGCATCGCTGCCGGCCACAACCCGCAGGATTTTCACATGCCCGGTTTCCGTATCAACCTCGACCTCGACAAAATAGTTGGTGTACGCTGGAGGACAGGCAACCTTACGGATACTTTTGGAATAAATAGCAGTTCCCCAGTCCTTGTTCATTGCGTGTTCGGCTACCGCAGCGATTGTAGTGGTTTTTTCAGGGTTTCCCCATACGGATATGCGGGTCTGCCCGCTTTTTTCGTCATAGCTGAATATAAGGGAATCCGGATATGCATCAAGATACCTGGCCGCATACTCAAGGAGCACATCCTTGGTCTTCTTTGCAACCTCATGGGCAGCTCCGGCACCACAGTAAACCCCTCTTGTAGCGTGGGTGCATACGTCATAACCTGTTGATCGAGTATCAGCCGGGGAAATACCCACCTTATCAAAGGGTACCTGAAACTCCTCCGCCACTATTTTGGCCGCAGCATCCAGGGTTCCGCCTCCGTGATCCATTAGGGCGGTCAAAATGTCGATGGTCCCATCTTCATTTACCTTTACCTGCACGGTAGTATAATCCTTCACCTCACCTGGAACGGGTGCTCCGGTTCCGGATGTATGAAACCCTCTGGCAAAACCGATGCCTCGCCGGTATCTCCCGGTTTGCTTCTGCGAGCCCGGACGCTTGTAGTAACCGATACTCTCGGCCCCTTTCTTCAGCAACTCCACTACCCCGTCGGAGAAAATTGGCGACTTTACCGTCGGCCCTTGTCCCCAAAATACCTCTCCAAGGCCGACATAGTTTTTTATACGCAGCTGAATCGGGTCGATTTCCAGCTTCTCGGCCAGCATGTCCATAGTTCCTTCGACACCAAATGTCACTTGCGGTGCCCCGTATCCCTGCATTGCACAGGTTGGAACTTTATTCGTATAGACAGCAGTCCCCTCATACTTCATGTTTTCCATCCGATAGAGAGAATGCCAAAACCCGCTCATGACACCTAGATAAGCCAGCGCCTGAATATGGTGACAGCCAATATCGATATACGCCCTCATGTGCCCGGCCACAAGTGTTCCGTCCTTACGGGCTCCAACCTTCAAAACGTATTTTGAAGGGTAACGGACATGGTCATACATATCTTCTTCCCGGGACTGAACAATTTTCACCGGTCGTTTAGACTTCAATGCCAGGGCTGTGGTAATCAACGTGACTGGATTGGTATGGATACCAGAACCAAAATGTCCGCCCCCGGTAATGCGAACTACATTTACTTTATTTAGGGGCAAGTTAAAAACGGAACCAATGAGGATTCGGGTGTTGTGAACCGCCTGGGTTGTCGGCCATACAGTAATCCCCCCATCCGCCTCCGGGCGTACAACGCAGCTCCGCGGCTCAAGTTGGCAGTGATACTGCCGCGGAGTCTCGAACTCGGTTTCTACAATAACATCCGCTTCCTGAAAACCGGCTTCAATATCTCCCTCTACAACTTCCCGTGTACAAGCAATGTTATTTTTTATTTTTATTTCCTGGTCTTCAAGAAAAACCTTATCATGAATAAGATTATCCTTAGCAGCTAAGGCTGCATCCATCGACATGTAAGCAGGTAAAATTTCCCATTCAACTTTCACCACCCGGGCCGCCTGCTCCGCCAGCTCTTCAGTCTCCGCCGCTACTGCGCCAAAGAAATCGCCAACCTGCCGCATATGATCGCTGAACAGCTGCCAGTCCTTATAAGTTGCTTTTGGTACAGAAACCAGCCGCAAATTGAACCTCTTTCCCGGTGCATCCTCATAGCTCACGCACACCGCACCCAGCTTCTCTGCCTCGGAAAAATCGATTGATTTTATTCGTGCATGGGGATAGGGTGAACGAAGTATTCGACCATACAGCATGTTGTCAAAATAGAGATCGGAGGGGTATTTCTCGAATCCGTTTGCACGTGCCCGCCCTTCCTTACGGGGAAAATCTTTTCCCAAAAATTGAAATTCCTTTTTCATTGCACTTTTCCTTCTCTGCTCTACTGGAGAGCTTTTTCTCCCATAATAAGCTGCTTGGAAATAGTCTTCGAGGCAGAAAGGAGGAGTTGCCCCTTCTCCTTCATAAGCTGGTTGGTCAGGCTTGCTGCGGTACCCACAATTGCCAAAGATCCCGCTACCTTCCCAAAACTATTGAATACCGGCACAGCTAAAGCGTTGATTCCCTCATGAAACTCACTGTAATTGTAAGAAATATGGGTTCTCTGTATCTCAAGCAGATCCTGTTCCAATTTTTCTTCATCGACAATAGTATGAGTTGTATAGCGGTCAAAGGGAACACGCTTGTAAAATTTGCGCCGCTCGTATTCGGGAATAAAGGACAAAACCGCCTTACCCGCTGCTGAGCAGTGCAGAGGCATGAGTTCTCCCAGCCCCACAGCAATTCTGGTATTCACAGCCCCGCGAACATCAATTACCACACAGTAGTTACCGTTAAACTTGGCATAAAAGACAGTTTGTACTGTCTGCTCTAACTTGCGGTACAGTTCATCCAGATGGGGGCGGCAAATTGAAACCTCGTCACTAGTTGCCATTAGGGTCTGCGCAAACCGGAGATGGGCATATCCTAAAAAGAAGCGAGAATCATTGGGTTGCTTATATGCAAAATCGTACTTACACAAGGCAGAGAGAATTCTCGAGCAGGTTGACGGCGGCAGCCCCAACTCTTTACTCATCTCCTTGTTGGAGACTCCCATCTGCGAATTCTTCTGTAAAACCTCTAAAATTTGGTAAATCTTACCTACGTCAGGCACAATTTCCCCCTCCTATGCTTTTGAGAGTAGTCTCATATCAAAAACCTTGTCAAGAAAAAGGTGAAACACGTTTTCAATAAATGAAACGCCCATAAAAATCAGCGGGTGCCCCTTGAGAAATTCTCCTTCACTAGCCTTAATCCTGACGAAAGGAGGTCAAATAACAAGAGAAGCAAAGGGAGAGCAGACATTTATTGCAATAGTTGGAACACAATCTCAGTTTCGTTTGACAAAGAAAAATTTGTGATAATACAATGAACCTTAATATAACTTCGAATCAAAATTGAAAACTTATATATACCAGTCTTTGTTTTTTGATAATTAGCCCTGCAAGGCTAATACAAATATTTTCCTAATTAAGGAGTTTGGAGATGAAGAAAAGAAAATTTTTTGTCGTATGCGCCATCCTAACGGTTCTGCTAATCTTCGGCAGTGTCTCGTTGTATGCGGGGGGAGCACAAGAAGAAGAGGATGCTGTTAAGATAGCATTTATCGGCCCCTTAACCGGACCAAATGCAGCCCAGGGGGTTGGAGCCCGTAATTCCTTCTTGATGGCTATTGATGAAGTGAATAATTCGGGTAAACTCCCATACACCATCGAGGTGATTGTTTTGGATGATGAATCCAAACCGGGTACCGCAGCCTCGGTAGCTCAGATGGCCGTCTCAGATCCTGACATTGTAGCGGCAAGTGGTCACTGGAACAGCCCATGTGCCGAAGCAACTATTCCGATTTTTAAAAGTGAGGGAATCCCCTTTATCGTATGGGGCGCAATTAGCCCTACTCTAACCAGCAAAGAAAATTACCCGTATGTAACGCGGGTATGTCCTACCCAGGCACAGGAAAATATTCCTCTGGCGAAGTTCGCGATGGAAGAGCTTGATCGCCAGCGGTGGGCTATTATCTCCGACACATCTACATATGGAAAAAGCAATACCGAGGCATGGGAAAATAACGCCAAGGAATACTCCGGTGTGGAGATAGTCTCCCTTGATGAAATTCAGGTGGGCACCACTGATTTCAGACCCATTCTAAGCAAAATTAAAAATCGCGATCTGGACGGCGTGTATTTCGGAGGAGTAGTAATGGAGGGTGCTCTCGTGCGACGTCAGATGGTGGAACTCGATATGGAGGATACATTAATGGTAGGTATCTCCGGTATCGTAGATGATAAGTTCATCGAAACTGCCGGTGCTGATGCAGCCGAGGGTGTTGTTGCGGTAAAGCCCGGCAAAGATATCTCCAGGATGTCCGGCGGGACTGAATTTGTAGAAAACTATAAGAGTGCCGGTTACAGCGAACCCTTCGGAGCTTATGGACCCTATGCCTATGACGCTGCCAAAATCATTACCACTGCTATGGCAAAAGTAGGCCCCGACAAAAACAAACTGATAGATGCAATCGCAAATATTGAGTACAGCGGATTACTGGGAACCACAAGTTTCAATGAATTCGGGCAAACTGAGAATGTAGTAAGCACAATTTATGTTGTTCAAGACGGCAAATTTGTTCCCTGGTATGAATCAGATTATGAGGACGGTTCCCTCTCACTTCCGGGCGCCGACTAAAACCAAATATTAACTTTACATTTTTCGGCAATATGGAAAAAACCATATTGCCGACTTTTTTAGGAAGGGGAAAAAATATATGCTATACGCTCAGATTTTGAATGCAGTAATGCTCGGTTGTACTTATTCCCTGGTTGCAATCGGCTTTTCACTTTTCTTCGGTGTCCTGGATACGGTCGTTTTCTGTGCAGGAGATGTTGCCATTTTCAGCTCTTTTTCCGTGGTATTTCTGGTACAATTGATCGGTTTTTACAATATCTTCTTTGGACTATTTAACCCGGTGGCAGCACTTCTACTTACAGTTATAGTTGCCGCAATTTTCACAGCTATTCTCATGGTACTTTTGTACCAACTAGTAATCAAACCCTTCGAGAACAAAAGCAGCCTCATGCCCTTGCTCAGTACCATCGCAGCAGGAATTGCCCTGCGGGAACTAATCGGCATTTTTTTTCCTGAAGGCAGAAATCCCCGGTCGTTTCCCGAATTACTCTCAAACGAGAGAATTCTGCAGGAACTCCCGGGGATTTCTTGGAGAAATGCAATAATCATCGTTGCCACAATCCTAATTGTTGCAATCCTCTACTGGTTTATTAATAAAACCAAGATCGGGCTCTCCATACAAGCAGTATCACAAAATCGTGAGGCAGCTACTATGGTCGGTATTAATCGCAATCTTGTCATCTACGTCACTTTTATTGTGGGTGGATTGATCCTTGGTTTCGGCGGCTTTCTAATAGGTTCCTATTATGCGGTCATACGCTTTGACCTCGGGGCAGGTTTCGGGCTTAAAGGATTTTCCGCAGCTGTCGTAGGCGGACTAGGGAATGTGTACGGAGCCATTGTCGGCAGCATGTTAATTGCCTTTGCCGAAGTTTTTGTAACTGCCTATATACCAGGGGGAACCGCATACGCGAGCATTGCAGCCTTTGTTTTAGTGCTCGCATTCATCCTTTTCAAACCCGAAGGTGTTCTCGGCAATAAATCTGTCGAGAAAGTATAAATCAACAGAAACAGGGAGATTCCAGTGACAGAAAATAAAATCTACACACACAAAATAGAGAAGTTGCTTCCTTCGCTGGGAGTCGTGGTTTTTTTCGCAGCCCTAGCGGTGGCCATCACAGGCAGTTTATGGTCGACCCTCATTATTCTAATAGGAATGACCGGATTATTGATATACGGAGAGAAACACGGCCAGGTCGACAGAGCCTATATTCGGGTGGAAGAAAGGCGAAGTTCTACTCTCACGGTACTCATAATCTGTATAGTCCTGCTTCCTTTTATCCTCAAAGGAAACAGCTATTTTCTCCATATAGCTGTAATGGCGGGTATCTACGCAATAGTCGCATTGGGGCTTAATTTTCAAATCGGAAGCATGGGTCAGGTAAACTTTGCTCCTGCGGCTATGTTCGGCGTAGGGGCCTATACATCGGCAATGGTAACGGTAAGATTAGGCGCTTCCCCCTGGATCGGCCTGATAGCCGCAATGATAGTTACTGCCGGAATGGGGATAGTCTTCGGTTTTCCGGCTCTCAAAACCAGGGGCTTCTATTTTTCTCTTGTTACTATTGCCTTGCAGACAATTTTTATTCTATTGGTAGTGAACACAGAATGGCTGGGCGGGCCAAATGGTATCCCAGGAATTCCGGCCTTTTCGCTTTTTGGACAATCCCTTAAAAAAAGCGGCATGCTTTTAGGAACACCCATCCCTTACCAAATGAACTATATTTACCTCACATTTACGCTACTGCTATTATTAATAGTCATATCCAAACGCTTGTATTCTTCGAGAATCGGCCTCGCATGGAATGCTATCGAGGAAGATGAAATCGTTGCCTCCACACAGGGGATTAACCTTACCAAAGTGAAGCTGCTCTCTTTTTCCATCGGTTCGGTCTTCGCCGGTATTGCCGGTTCTCTTTACGCTCACTATACCAGCTTTATTGGCGTCGAGGATTTCGATTTCAACAAGTCACTTATCTTTATTTGTATGGTGCTTCTAGGCGGTATGGACAACCCGATAGGCGTAACGATCGGTGCGATTATGCTTACCGTAATCGATGAAAAACTACGCATCTTTGCAGATTATCGAATGTTGATGTACAGCATTATACTAATCGTTGTATTGGTGGTACGCTCACAGGGTTTATTACCTAAACGTAACCGAAAGTACCCTCTTGGGGAGGAGAACTAAGCGTATGGATACTTTATTACACACAAAAAACCTTACCATCCATTTCGGAGGCTTAATTGCGGTGGACAGCGTCTCTTGCTCAATGGGAAACGAGGTACTCGGACTAATCGGGCCTAACGGGTCCGGAAAAACTACCTTTTTGAATCTGGTCAGCGGTATCTACAGTTCAACCGGGGGTAAAATAGAATTTCAAGGACAGGATATTACCAGGCTCAAAACCCATGAAATTCGAAGCGCCGGAATAGCAAGAACATTTCAAACCAATCGGCTCTGCGAAAAACTGACCGTATTAGATAACATGCTGCTGGGTTTATACTCAAAGCAGAACACCAGCTGGTGGAAGGTTATTCTGAGTCAGAAAACACATTACCGTGAGCTAAAAGAAAATATTTCTACCTGCCTGGAAGTTCTTGGATACTTTAATAAGAATCTCATTGATAGAAAATACGAGCTTATAGATACAATCCCCCTCATTGATCGGCGCAGAATCGAGATCGCCCGCGCTCTGGTCAGTAATCCAAGCCTGCTGCTGCTGGATGAACCCACGGCAGGTCTTAACCAAGAAGAGACTGCCAACATCGTCGATGACCTAAAACGAGTCCGCGAGAAGACCCATACCAGCATTATTTTCATTGAGCACGATATGGGGGTAATATCCACCATCGCAGACAGAGTGATAGTCTTGAACGCCGGAAAAATAATCGCAGAGGGGTCTTTTGAAGAGATTTCGAAGAGTGAAGAAGTACGCACCGCATATTTAGGGAGTTGAAAGATGTTGTTAGAATTGTCGGATGTTTATACAAAATATGGTCAAATTCCAATGCTGCAGGGTGTTTCAATGACCATTGATGCCGGTGATGCCGCCTGTGTGCTTGGATCAAACGGAGCTGGAAAAACTACCCTGCTGAAAACGATTATTGGGATAGTAAAACCCTTTCAAGGTAGTCTCAGTTATCGCGGCGAGAATATCACGCCACTCCCTTCCCACAAAATTATTCAGAGAGGCATCGCAATAGTACCCGAACGAGAAGGGTTATTCCCCGGTTTATCGGTCGATGACAATTTGCGTTTGGGTGCCTACTATGAGAAGGATAAATACGCCCTCGCCCAGCGTAAAGAAGAGGTTTTGGCAATCTTCCCGCGACTTCGCGAACGTATTTCGCAGCAAGCCGGTACACTGAGCGGTGGTGAGAGAAAGATGCTTGGTATTGCCCGAGCCATATTGGCTAACCCCCAATTGATTCTTATGGACGAACCTTCCCTAGGTCTAGCTCCTGCTCTTGTAAATGAGGTCTATGGGGTAATAAAAAAAATAAAGGAAGAAAAAAAAATAGCCCTATTGATTATTGAGCAAAACGCGCAGAAGGCACTGGATGTTGTCGACCGGGGTTATATCATGCAGAAGGGCAGCATTATCGGCTCGGGCAGCCGTGATGAGTTAAGCGAAAATGAGATAGTAAAAAGCTCATATCTGGTCTCTTAACATAAGGGTGCCTTCAGTGTCTTGGGAAGGCACCTTTACTAATTCTTTTACACAACAGCCTTACATGAAATAAAATTTTTTGGATGTCACCACATTCGACCATAAGCACCGCCTGAATCTTTTCAAGCCGCTAACCTTGACACCGAAGATCAGTTATTCTACCCTTTGGCCAGTATGAAGATAGAAAAATGAATATACCTCAGTTGTTACTGCATCACCCAGCATCTTCATTTCTCAGGTTCGCTGGCGTATGTATGCTGCTGAGTGGTTTTTCCCTGTCCGCATACGCAGCTCCCTCAGGCCACGATCTCAGGGTACAAGAGGGCTCTATTTCTCTATCCGGCAGCCCCTCTTCAGTTGTACTTGCCTTAAGTGGAGAGTGGAACTTTTTACCGGGCCAATTAGTTCGTTCCCAATCGGACTCAAAAAACTGGACCCGCCTTCGCGTCCCGGGTGAGTGGAGCCGGGCCGTAAGCCCTGAAAACGGATTAGAACTGGGAACCTATGCGCTTAGCATACACGGGCTGGAACCGGGGACAATGTACGCGGTTCACCTTGGAGAAATCGGGGCGGTAGCACGTGTATTCGCCAACGGTCGGTTTATCGGAAAAACCGGAGAGCTTAATCCGGAGCATGGCGGGCCGGAGATTTCCTTTGCCCGGCCCATCTACTCTTTTAATGCCCGCCAGGGCATCAACGAGATAACCGTACAGGTTGCCAATGGCGATCTTGCGGTGGGCGGTATATGGCAGAATATTTTATTTGGTACCGCTGATACACTCTATCAGCATAGATTACTTCGAAGTGCTCTGGAGATGTTTTTCATAGGCGGTATTTTTCTACTCGGCATGTACTATTTTTGGGTGTACCTTCTCTGGCCCGGCCAGCACTCTTCCATGCTGCTGGCTTTATACAGTTTTTTAGTAGCCCTGAAGTCTGTTTTTTCAGGGCAACAGATACTTTTTACCGCTATACCTTCCATTCCCGACGTACTCGTAATCCGCCTGGCGCACCTGGCCACAGTAGTAGCTGTACCGGTGCTTCTGCAGTTTTTCCGCTATTTGTATCCCGGCATCACCGGGAAAACCGGCATACGGTTAAGCTGCAGTGTAGCCCTTCTGCAATCGCTTATTATAGTATTTTTTCCTCCTCATGTTTTTCAGGTAACCGCTTTTATGTACCACGGGGTAATTACCCTGCATGTGCCATATGTAGCTTGGATCTTTTACCGAGCCCGGAAACGGGGAGATTCCGGGGTACCAATAGGAGTTATCGGCTTTGCAGTACTGCTGCTGACGGGAACAAACGACATCCTGCATGACCAGGGCGTCATTCAAACCACATATATGTGGAACATCGGTTTTTTCTGCTTCCTCTTTGCCCAATCCATACTACAGGCGTATCGTTTTAGAACAATCAATGAAGAATCAGAGCGGGTAAAGCTGAATCTGAAACAGGCAGTTGCTAAGCGTACAGCTCAACTTACCAGGGAACGTAATAAATTATCCCAAATAGCAAAAACAGACGGACTTACCGGGCTGCATAATCGACGTTACGGGATGGAGCAGTTACAGAAAGAGCTTAACCGTGTCAGGCGCTACGGAGGCTGCATGGTGGTTGCGCTGATAGATATTGATAATTTTAAGGTTATTAACGATACCCATGGACACCTTGCGGGTGATAAGGTCTTAACCAGGATAGGAACCCTGTTTACCGAGGAACTGCGAAAGGTTGATTTTAGTGCCCGCTGGGGAGGAGAAGAGTTCCTGCTCTTTTTCCCCAATACCGATTTAGAAAATGGAAAAATTGTGCTGGAGAAACTCCGTGAGAGCTTTTCTAGCCACATCTTTCACAGTAAAAGCGAACCTTTCACCGTAAGTTTCAGTTACGGCCTAAGCGACTTTAATGGAGGGAAAGAGGGCATAGAAGAAGTCCTGCAGCACTGCGACTACGCCTTATACCACGCCAAGGAAACCGGACGAAACCGGGGAGCAATCTACTCGGAGGCGCTCCAGCCGATTACTTCCTTGGAGCGACAATCCTGATATCGCGAATATTGCCCAGCATATCCAGGCTGTAGCAGCGCATCAAGGCAGGTTTACTGTTGTGGTACTCTTGCAGTACCAGGAAATCGGTGCAAGCCGGTATTTGAATAAGCTCGCCCAGATCCAACTTTCTCAGAAGCTTGCGGCTTTTCATCACTGTTTGCATTGAGAACTTCCTGCCGGTGGACGGCTGGTAGTACGCCTCATCCCGCCCTTTAGTCTCCAATGCCAGTATCTTCCACACCACCTGTGCCCGGCGCCCCTCATCGTCAAGCACCTCGTAATTAAACTCGTCGACCTCAAGCAGCATGCCCGGCACTATCTCTATATCATTCCAAAAAAGTCCCATTGACTTGGAGTATACACTGTATGGGGGAAGGGTAAAAAGGGTAAGCTAAGGGGATGGGCAAATAAACAAAAAAAGCCCCTGCGGCAGCAACCACAAGGACTCTGTAGGATGGGCGGCACGGGATTCGAACCTGTGACCTCATGCGTGTCGAAAATGCCGGGTTCAATTTTCTCCAATAATACCCTAAAATTTCTCTATTATTGTGTTGTGTTCTGGCTATTTCAGGCATTAGTGGAGGAAATGATACACACACTCGTACACACAGCTTTTTCTTGAAAACTTTTTATTTCTACCCATTGACATATAGGCACATAGTGCCTATAATACAAGTACAAGGTTGAGGAAATCAACCGCGGCCGCCCGGTATGGGAAGGCTGAAATCCTCCGAAAAGGAGAAGCGCATGAAGCATGCTGATCTTTCACACAACTACCGGTTAGTGGTACCGACCACCATTTATAACCGGGTAGCTCCCGCCGATGTTGTCGAGCGGATCCGCCACCAGGTGAAAACAACTTTGGCGGATACCTTCGGTGGTTACACCGAAGAGACCGGGATCGGCGGTTATACCGCAGAGTCCGGAGAGCTCATTGAGGAACAGGTGTACATCATTGAAGCCTGCTACTGTGAGCCGAATGACGAAGTTGTCATGAAGCTCGCCGAGCTGATCAAAACCGAACTCCAGCAGGAATCGGTGATGGTCCGCAAAGACAACGAAGTCTACTTTGTTTAGACTTCCCGGGGCCCTTCAGGGCCCCTTACCCATATACTACAGGAGGATAGAATGAAATACATTATCCGATCAACCGATCATGGAAAGAGGATCTCGAAAGAGGTCATCGATGAAAAGATAAATATGGCCAAGGGACAGATACTGGATTTCGGGTTGCAGTACGTTGAATACCAGGCTGTTCTGGGTAGTCTCGATCCCATGGGAAACCGGATTGAGGAGCAGGTGATTGTAATTGAAGATGCAGGAGGTGATAGTTTTGTTTGAGAAAGTTACACCGGAAGAGGTAAAAACACTCATAAAGCGACACGGTCTTACCGGTTCCCAGGTGGCAAATATATGCGGAGTGAATCCGCGAACTGTCCGGTCCTGGCAGGCTCCGAAGGAGTCGAACAGTTACAGGCCGATTCCTCTGAGCGCGTGGAAGCTGTTGTTGATAGCTACTCGTGAGAAGACGCCAAAGGAGATTTTTGAAGAAGATTACAAGGAAGGGAATATTTAACTTAGAAAATAATAATCAAAAGAAGAGCTATTATACCACCGGATTCAATCAGTGTCGCCGCTCTCCATCGGTTTGCTCTCTTTCTCTGTAACTCCGAAGATCTCTGCAAGTCCTCTACTTGCTTCGTCAATGTCGGCAATATCTTCTCTAAGTTCTCCGGCGACACTTTTAATTTCGCTGCTACCTGATTCAATATCTTCACTGATTTCGACGCTTGTTTCAATTCGCTTTGCACTGCTTTCAATTCGTTCTGCAACCTCTTCGAGTTCTGGTATAAATCGTCCGATGAGTTTATTATTTTTATCGATTTCACTCCTGAGCTTTCCGATTTCATCAAGAGTGTTTTGATATAATTCTGTGTCTGTTTCCATTGTTGGTCTGACAGTGTGTGCTCTGCCGACAAAATAGCCGGCTGCAGAAACAACAGCAACAACAACCACAATAATAACGATTTGTTTAACCACATTCATTTTACCATCACTTCTTTAAGTCTTTAATGAACTGCAACCCCTGTTTGTCGAATAGAATCACCAGTATAGTAAATCCCCAGACGTAGGGGACGGCTGCTGCAGGAATTTTCCCGGCCCATATCATTACCACGGTTAAGGATACAAAAACACCTTTCCAGCCGATGATCTTCCAGATTAAGGTTACAAATCTGTTCGGAAGATTCTTAAATGTCTCCAGCCCTGGCCTCAGTTCCATTGGAACAAACTCTTCTTCTTTTTCCATATCAATATCCTGTACATGCTTGAAAGTGCATTGCGTCGGGGTTCGCCCAGTCCCCACCCCACTCGAAACCACGTTCTTTGAAGATCTCCACGATTGCCCTGGGGTAGGTATTCGCATCTTCCTGGCTGCCGAATCGGCCGAGGTGTGGATTGAGGTCAATCGCAATTCCCCAGGAATGGACAGACAATTCGCCGCCTCCTCGCTTATGGCGATAATTGAACACGCCACCGTAGCGGTTGTACTGTTCGAATTTCTCTCGGTAAAACCAGGCAATTTCCGCTATTGCATCCACTATCGCAAGGCCCACATCTTTATGGGCTCGTATATAACGGGTCTCCTTCGTGGGATTCCACGACAGCCGCATTACTACCGGTAGCTCGAAGACGTCTGTATTCGTCTCGTACCACTCCCGGTCCAGCTTTTCCGCCCCTGGGTGCCCGTATTTGGCGATAATCTCGGATAGGCCGTGAGGCACATCATAAACCTTTATCATCCAGATCCCCCTTGCTGACTCAATGTGTGTACTGCAATGATGATTGAGGGGATTGTAGAGATAAGTCCAACGAAAAGGCCGTATACAACGAGACGCACATCTATTTTTCGATTACGCTGAGTCTTCCGGTAATCCCACATATCCTCAAGCCACGCTTTAGTAGGGCATGTATTAAACCTTGTATCTTCGAAACGTTGTGTGTGCATTTTTATCTG
>JAIPFV010000014.1 GCA_021736475.1 Spirochaetia bacterium
AAGGTCGGCGAAGACACTTTCCTCTCGCAGATGATTCGACTAGTAGAAGAAGCGCAGTCCTCACGAATTCCCCTGCAGGCCCTGGCAGACCGCATTAGTGTCTACTTTGTTCCGGCTATAATTGCTATAGCCTTACTCTCCGGAGGCCTCTGGTACCTGCTGTACCCGCAACTGCAGCCGCTTCTACAATGGGCTTCTCAATACCTTTTCTGGCTCTACCCCGATCCGGGAGCCCCTACGGCTGGACTGTTTGTGTTTGTAACTGTGCTGGTAATCGCCTGTCCCTGCGCCTTGGGTTTGGCAACCCCCATGGCATTAATTGCCGGCAGCGGAAAGGCCGCCACCCACGGTATACTGATAAAAAACGGGGAGGCCTTGCAAAATACCAAAACCCTGCGTTATCTGCTGATGGACAAAACCGGTACCATTACCCGAGGTCGACCTCAGGTAGTCGAAACATCTCTTTCAGAGGAAGTGCTGCTGCAGGTAGCTGCTATCGAATCGCATTCTATCCATCCCCTGGCAGCAGCTGTGGTCGAGCACGCCTTTGGGCGGGCCAATCCGGATCAGGCCAACCCAAATCAGGCCGATCTTGGTAAGGCACCCCACATCGAGGGGCTGGAAGAGATAGCCGGCGAAGGTATTCAAGGTCGAGTGGAGGAAATTGAATATAAAATTGGAAAACCCCGCGACCCTGAAGCATATCAACAGTTAATGCAGCAGGGCTATACGGTAATCGAGGTAGAAGCCGCAGGCAATGTAGCCGGTTGGATCGCGATTACCGACCCTATAAAACCGGAAGCAGCTGAGGCTGTAAAGAGTCTACACCGGATGGGAATTACCGCTGTTATGTTAACCGGTGATTCTTACACCACCGCCCGTACTGTCGCAGCTAAAGTTGGAATTGACGAAGTGATTGCCGAGGTGAGCCCGGATCGCAAAGCCGAAATGGTGCGCCATTATCGCGGCATGGGCGCTCCGGTGGGTATGGTCGGCGACGGGATAAACGATGCCGCCGCCCTAAAAACGGCTGATGTCGGCTTTGCCGTCGGAAGCGGGACCGACCTGTCCATTGAAAGCGCCGACATAGTGCTCATGCAGGATAATTTGGCGGTTCTTAGTGCTGCAATAGAGATATCCCGCAAAACTGTGGATACCATCAAACAGAATCTCTTTTGGGCTTTTTTCTACAATTTGGTAGCCCTTCCCCTGGCGGCTCTGGGACTTCTGCATCCGGTAATAGCCGAACTGGCGATGCTTTTTAGTTCTATTAACGTAATTTTAAATTCACTGAAAATTAGTAAAGGAGAAATCAATGCATTACAAATTCAACGTACCTGATGTCTCATGCGAGCACTGTAAGAAGCGTATCGAGTCTACACTATTAGCCCAGGATTCGGTGAGCTCGGCAGAGGTAAACATAGCGGAAAAAACCGTCTCCGTCGACTCCGAACTTCCTTCGGACAGCTTAATCGCTCTCATCGATGAGGCCGGTTACGATGCCCAACTGCTAGAGTAAGAACAAACTCTCAAAGGGACCGGCTCTTTTGCTTAAAGCTGCGAACCCAACAATTCTACTGGGCTCGAACTTCAATTACCAGCCGGCAAATTTCTTCTGCTCCGTAAACTCAGGGTATTGAATTTCGCGGATAAACTTGCCCTCAGAGCTCTTGATTTCGGGAAAAATAAGGCCGGTTCCCAAGGGAACCTTCTCAGTTCTTTTTTCGATCTCCGGCTTTAATTCATCATCAAAACAGTACTCTTCCCTCAGTCGTATAGCTGCCTCCCGATCGCCGGAGGCTTTTATATTCCCCACCCTGCCCAATAGGTTTTCTACTGCTGTGTGGGACTGCTTAAGATCAAGGTGAAATTTATTCTTTCCATCCTCCTGCAGAACGTACAGAGCCCCCTGCTCTTTAAGATAATGAAAAATTATATTACGGGCGATATTGTGAGCCTGTTCCGCTTTAAATCTCAGCGCAGTAATCATTGAAATAACCATTCCATATTGGCCGGCATCTGCAATCTGCTGGGGAATAATTCCGGCATCCGCCGCCTGTTGAGCCGCCCACATTCCAAACAGCTCAGCTCGTGCCTCTTCCAAGATACTATATTCATCTTTCAGATATACCGCAGATTGCTCCGGATGGTCCGGATCCTGCACGCCGGTAGTATGGCCAATCTCATGCAGGGTTGCATGAATTTGGTTCGCATAAAAAAGGGAATCCCCGTAGACTTCACTGATGTGCCGGGGCAAAAACTCAGAGGCCATTATATCACCCCGTACCGCGTGTACCGCCTCTCCGGTATTCTTATACACCATATTTACCGTTCCAATATGTTTCCCAACCCACTCGTCATTCGGCAGGCTCTGAGCCAAGACAGTTAAAGGACTACCTACATAATCTCCGGCCCAATTCCACACATCGACAAACTTCAACTTTGGAAGCTGCTCTGGATCTATTTCCGTCCGTGTCCAGCGCCATGGAGCGTTCCGTTCCAACTGCGGAACTAGGTCAACGAAGCGCTGTAGCAACGTATCCATTTCGCTGTTGCGACTTAGTACACCCGCACAGGCGGAACCCTTCGCATTCTGCCACCCATCCAGGTAAACCTCTAGTGCAGTGGAAATAATTATATCTATTGAACTGGAATGCCGTATCCAGTGATAATCCGATAACCGGCGGGCCTCATCGCTACCGGTATGCAGCTCTTCGATTTTCGCATCCAGATATAAGCTGAACTCGGGGTCTTCCGCCCACTTCCGCGCTTCAGTTAAATGTGCGGCCGCCCTTCGACACGCGGCTTGGAACAGCTCTTCATTTCGTAGTGCTACAAAAGAACCATTCTCTTTTCGGACTACCGTATTTACCTTGATTCCCTCCGGTCCTAGTTCCTTAAGCTGAGCTTCGGTCATTTCCTTGGGATAGAATTCAACTCTCCTGGGAAATTCCTCTGCATCAAACAAAAAACTCTTAAAGCGGTTCAGACGATTGGACTCTCCTGCTTGCCCGGCGGCTTTCTCAACGGACTGATATGGAACCTGTAGTTGATGATTCTTTCTTGGTACATCCGTCCATGGTCCATTTTGAAGGTGCAGTACCGTATTATATTCATCCAGCCACTGTTGCTCATCATTGCCAAGAAATGGGCGAATTTTCTGCAGGAAAGCCGCAATTTGGGGTGTATCCTGAAAACACTGCTGAACAAAAATATGGTTCATCTCATCGGCTGCCCGGTTCAAGTGACCGACCAACTGCAGCTGATTCTCGGTCAACTCTGCAAGGGGAACTTCGACCTTAATAATGCCGGCGTGTCTCTGCGGCTCTCCCTTCTGTTTATACGGCACGAA
Organism: Spirochaetia bacterium; assembly: GCA_021736475.1. Lineage (GTDB taxonomy): Bacteria > Spirochaetota > Spirochaetia > DSM-16054 > Sediminispirochaetaceae > DSBN01. Next base: position 3,353 of record JAIPFV010000014.1, read on the forward strand.
CACCGGTGTATTAGCACTTACAAAACTATTCATCTCAACCTCTTGTAAAATCAAGTTTCATATAGATTATATTATATTAGCAGCTCACAAAGATCTGTGCCAATGGCATCTTAACCTGCAGATTAGAATTTAAATGAATTTGCGACACAGGAATTTTAGGCTATAATTAATGTAGGTAAAGATAAAATTCCGTAGGGGGAATTGTATGGAAAATGTAAAGGACATTCTCAATCAGAAGGGAAACCAAGTGTGGGCGGTGAATCCTCACACAAAAGTTCTGGAAGCACTCAAACTAATGGCCGAAAAAAACATCGGGGCTGTCTTGGTCGTAAATGACAAGGAAGAACTGAAAGGTATTTTTTCGGAACGTGACTATGCACGCTACACGGCTCATGCAAAAGAGGGCGAGGAATGCCCTTGGAGCTACCCAGTCTCCCAGCTAATGACATCCGAAGTACTGTATGTCACCGAGGATAAAAGTGTCGACCACTGCATGGGGATAATGACCAGCAAACGGCTGCGCCACATACCGGTAATGCAAAACAAGAAGGTTATCGGTCTTATTTCAATTGGAGACATAGTAAAGGCGGAGCTTGGAGAAAAGGATTTTATTATCGACCAGATGGAACATTACGTCTGGGATAACGCCTAGCAGCAGTACCCACTGAACCTACGCCTGTTTTCTGAAGCGGGCTATGCTGATTCCGAGGACAATGAGTCCAAATGCCAATAGCATTAAGGATTCATCCCATAATGTAGACAAACCTGCGCCTTTCAAAAAGATTCCCCGGATAATCACAAAATAGTACCGCAATGGTAGGGCGTAGGTTACATACTGTATTATTTTCGGCATATTCTCTATCGGGAATGCAAATCCCGACAAAAAGATCATGGGAAGCATGACGAAAAAGAGCGAGCTCATCATTGCCTGCTGCTGATTTCTTGAAAGAGTCGAAACCAGCAAACCCAATCCCAGAGTAGACAGCAGAAACACCGCCGACAGTGCCACCAGCAGTAAAACACTGCCGACCGGTACTAAGCCAAACAGCAACCGGGTTGCTCCAAGTACAAGAAAAACATCAACCATTCCAATCAAAGCAAAGGGGGCCAACTTTCCAATAATCAGTTGGAACGGTTTGATAGGGGTAACGTTTAGATGTTCGAGGGTGCCCTGCTCTTTCTCCTTCACTATTGCCAGAGAAGTGAGAATCATGGTAGTGACCATCAACAATAAAGCCAAAATCCCCGGAACCATAAAGTTGCGGCTTTTAAGTTCGGGGTTGTACCACACCCGTGGTTCTACTGCTATTGGTATTGCGGTTTCTGTCTTCCGGCCGGACTGCCGGGCGCTTGTATGCACAGCTTCCAGTTGTATCTCCGCCGAAAACCGGCTCACAATGATATCTGCATAATTGAGTGCAATGGTGGCGGTATTAGCATCGGCACCATCGACAATCAATTGAAGCGGGACCTTTTCACCCCGCGTTAGAGAAGCCTGAAAGTTCGGCGGGATCACCAGGGCTGCCACTATCTGGCCTTGATTTATATATTCGTCAACCAGTTCGGGGGATAGGAAGCGCACCTCCTCGGAAAAATAGCCAGATTGTACGAATTTATCAATCATGCGCCGGCTTTCCACGCTGTTGTCGTTATCAAGCACTGCCATAGGTATCATGTCTACATCCAGGTTGGCTGCGTATCCGAGCAGGAATAACTGCAGTATAGGTGCCACAAATACGATCGGCAGCATTTTTTTATCCCGTCGGAGTTGAGCAAATTCTTTTCTCAGAAAATGTCCGATAATACTCATGCCAGTCCACCTTTCTTCATTCTCACCGCACTTATGGTGAGCATAACCGCCGACAACAAAACCAAAGCGCCCGCTTCAAACCAGAACACGTGCAAGGGCGCACCCTTCAGCATTATCCCCCTCAGGGCAACCAGATAATAGCGGGCCGGAATTATGTAAGTAACCACCTGTACAAACACCGGCATATTTCGGATTGGAAAAATAAACCCCGAAAGTATAAAGGTGGGAAGCAGAGTGATAATAGTGGCCAGCATAAAGGCCACTTGCTGTGAATCTGCAATAGTCGAAATCAGCAGGCCTAGTGCGAGACAGCTGAGTAGAAATATAAAGGTCACCAGCATCAGAGCCCAGAAACTTCCCTGTATCTGAATGTCGAAAAAATAGCTGCCGGCCATTAGTACCAACAGCGCGATGACCAACGAAAGCAGGGTATAGGGTATAGTTTTGCCAACTATCAACTGCACCGGATGAATCGGGGCTACTATCAGCTGCTCCATCGTTCCGTGCTCCTTTTCACGTACTATCGACATGGCGGTAGAGATAACCGCCGTAACCACCAGTATCAGGGCAATTAGCCCCGGAATCAGATACACCGGGCTTCTCAATTCCGGGTTGAACCACACCCTCGGTCTGAAATCGATTCCACCGGCCTGAAGCTCGCCGGCCCCGCGTGCCTCAAGCAGTTCTATAGAAGCATCCTGCACAACTCGCTGCACGTATCCCATTGCAGTGGCCCCGATGTTCGAATTGGTACCGTCTATGAGTATTTGTAACCTGGCTGTCTCTCCTCTGCCTATCGCCCGCGAATATCCTTTGGGAAACACCACTACACACTGAACCGCCTGCGCCTCGATCAGGGCATCTACCTCGCTTAATCGGTCTATGTATCCCATCCAGTCGAAATATTCGGTAGCAGTAAACTTCTGCACCAGACTGCGGCTTAAGCTGCTGCGGTCATAATCCACGGCACCAAGTTTGATGTGTTTCACATCCAGACTTATGGCATAGCCAAACATCAACAACAGGAACAACGGTATGAACACCAGTACTCCCAGGGTACGCGGGTCGCGGACAATCTGGCGAAACTCTTTTTTGCTTATAGGAAGAATATTATTCACTCTGAGCCCCCTGCAGGGCACCCCCGCCCGGCCGGCTTTCGCGGGTCTGCTCGATCAGCCCGATGAATACATCTTCCAGCCCGGGCTGAATCGCTTGAACTGAGTCAACCCGGATACCCGCTCTCTCGAGTTTGGCTCGGATCAGGTCGGCCGACACATTGCCATGCAGATGAACTCGTGTACCGAAAAGCGACACATCTACCACCTGCGAATCCTGTTTTAACAGGGCAACCGCTTCAAGCGGACGATCACAGATTACTTCGCTAAACTCACCCTTGCGGTACTCCTTTTTTATGTAGGCTGGACTACCGGAGGCGACAATTTCACCGGCATGCATGAAGACGATGCTATTACAGTACTCGGCCTCATCCAGATAGTGGGTGGTCACCAGCACAGTGGTGCCTTCAGCGGCAAACTGGTTTATGAGCCGCCAGAACTCTCGACGGGAGACCGGATCCACCCCCCCCGTCGGTTCATCCAGAAACACTAGCTGCGGAGAGTGAATTACCGCACAGCCCAGGGCGAGACGCTGCTTCATTCCTCCCGACAGCTCGGAGGTAAGACTGTTGTGCCGCTCACCCAGTCCCGACATGGAGAGGATCCACTCCCGCCGCTCGCGCAGCGTGCCGTTAGACAGCCCGTAAACTCCGCCGAAAAAGCGAATATTCTCATCGACAGTCAGATCGTTATATAAGGAAAACTCCTGCGACATGTAGCCGATACTGCGCTTCACCCCTTCGGGGTTCGTGTTTACCTCAACGCCGGCAACTCTCGCACTCCCGCCGGAGGGCGGCAACAGCCCGCACAGCATTCGAATAGTGGTGGACTTTCCGGCTCCGTTGGCACCGAGTAGCCCGAAGATGCTGCCGGAGGGTACATTGAAGCTAATTTTATCGACAGCTGTAAAATGGCCGAAACGTTTTTCCAGATGTTCGACTTCAATTGCATAGCCATGGCTCATATCATATCGCCTCCTCCTGACGCAGCATCGAAATAAACACATTCTCGAGAGATGCAGAGACCTCCCGCACATCAAAGATTTCGACCCCGGCTTGTAATAAGCGCGAACTGACCTGCCGCCGGCAGATATCTACATTTTCACAGCGAACATCAAAGCGGTCGCCGAATGGCTGTACTTCCAGACACCAGTTCACCGCTTCCTGCGGCAGTACAGCAGTCGAGGTTCGCACATCGGAAACAGTAAACTCAACAATATGTCCCTCCATCCGTCGGTGCATGCGAATCGGAGAGTCCGAGGCCAACAAGTTACCTGCAGACAACAGCGCCACTTGCGTGCAGCGCTCGGCTTCATCCAGGTACGGAGTACTGACGACGATACTGACCCCTTCTTTGAGTACTTGGGATAGGATCAACCAAAAATCACGTCGTGAAACCGGATCAACTCCGGTAGTAGGCTCATCCAGGAAAATGATCTCGGGGCGGTGCACCAGGGTACAGGCCAGGGCCAGCTTTTTTTTCATGCCCCCTGAGAGTCTGCCGGCCAACCGGGAACGAAACGGAGTGAGCCGGGTAAACTCTAACAGCTCGTCCCGGCGAGCCTTGAAGTCGCCCACCTGGTGTATCTCCGCAAAAAACTCGATATTTTCGTCTATTGAGAGATCCTCATACAAGCTAAAGCCTTGCGACAGGTAACCAATTCTGTGTTTCAGTTCACGCCGATTGTGCTGTACATCTAGCCCGAGCACCTCCACCCGGCCCTTGCTCGGAGGAATTATTCCACACAGCATGCGAATAGTGGTCGTTTTTCCCGCCCCGTCGGGACCTACCAGTGCGCACATCGTACCCCGTTCAATTTGCAAGTCGAGGGCTTGCACTGCAGTCAGGTCTCCGAATTGCCTGGAAAGCGAATAGGTACATACTGCCGGAGACCCTTCAGTGGAAACCATACATCACTCCCCTTCTTCACCTTCCAACCCCAAATTTACATCAGCCGGCATACCCGGTTTCAAGATATTATCTTTATTTTGTACTTCCAGCTTTATCGCATATACGAGTTTTACCCGCTGCTGCTTAGTCTGTACATTCTTCGGGGTAAACTCAGCCTCCTGGCTTATATGAGTGATTCGCCCGGAAAAGAGGGTATCCGGCCGGCCATCGACATACACTTCGGCATTCTGTCCGATCTGTATCCGTGAAAGCAGGGGTTCGGGCACATACACCGTCACATACACCTGCTCTAAATGAGAAATGGTTGCAACCTTTCTACCGGCCGGCACCAGCTCCCCGACCTCGTAGTAGAGTTCCGATATATATCCTTCGATTGGAGCCTTAATTTGACAGTCATTAAACTGCCGGCTTGCAATCGCAACCTGCTGATCGGCACTTTCCACCGCCGCCCGCGCCGAGGATACTTCCTGCGGTCGGGCCAAATTCTTAAGTTTTTCCAGCGAGGCCTGGGCCGCCTTATACTGAGCCTGACGGGTGCGGTACGCGGCCAGACCGGAGTCGTACTGCTTTTTGCTTACATTGTTTTCTTCGTACAACGTTTTTATCCGCTCCCACTCCTTACGGGCAAGTTCAAGCTGCTCGTTTGCCTGCGCAAGCTGAGCTTCGGCGGCTTCGATATCCTTTGGATGCGGTCCGGCCAGCAGCAGTTCTAGCTGCGCAGCGGCCTGAGCACGCTTCGATTCGGCCTGGCGAAGCTGTCGCTGTTGGATTTCATTATCTATCTGGGCCAGGTTCTGATCCGGCTGGACTAATTCACCCTCTTCCACCTCAAGCCGTAAAAGAGTCCCCGCCTGTGTGGCTGACACATCTACTTCCCTAGCCTCTATAGTACCGGTTCCGTCGACATTTTCATTCTCTGCCGTACAAGCGACAAACATCGTAGTACAGACCGAGACTATTAAAAGACTAATCAATGAATAAGCTTTCTTCATTTCCCAGCTCCTTTGTCGGTAATAGATCCTTGTTCTTATCAAAATCCTGCACACCCTGCGGAGTTAAAAGCCCCTTGTAAAACAGATCTATCATAGCGGTAAATATTTTCTCCAGGGGATAACCCGCTTGCAAAAGTCGCTCCGGGGTTATGCTGCTATTTATAGTTCCGAATAGTAGAAACAGGACAGCCTCCAAATGGAGGTCTTTCCGCACGGCGCCTTCCGTCTGCCCTTGGATCAGTAACTGGTGCAGTACCCCCAGAACCCGTTTTCTGCGAAAACTGTCGATCTTTTCCCACACATCCGGTATGTGACGGGCCATATCCTCAAGGAAAATTTCACTTATGCTGCCAACCTGCTTCTGAATGAGCATGAGTACCCTGACAAACTTCTCATTAAAACCCCAATCTCTGTGCTGCATAATTTCATCCAAGCGAGTCCCCAGGCCCTCCAGGTTCTGTTCAATGGCCGTGGAGATAATTTCGTGTTTACTGGAGTAGTACTTGTAGAGTGTTTTCTTACTAATCCCCAGTGTACTGGCTATATCCTGGGTGGTAACCCCGCTAAATCCGCGGGAAAGAAACAGAGAAAATGCTTTCTGCAGGATCCTGGTTTTTATGTTCTTTTCTTGCACAGCACACATCTCCTTTAAGATACTAAAGAAACCATAAAAGTATTTTGAGTTTCCGTCAACCGAAAAATAAGACCGGCCTAAATTTTTGATCAATCAAGCCCGGTCTTTACTCATCTGCTTCTCATTACCCAACCCATGCTATCTGAGAAATCCGTTAAAGTGGACGTTTCCTCTTTCCATCATTATTTGCAGACGTCGCTTAATCCATTCCCTAATATAAAGCCGGGTAAAGGGTATAAGAATCAGTATTCCAATTACATCGGTAATCACCCCCGGGGTCAGCAGTACCACACCGGCACCGAAAATCAGTAAACCATCCAGCATATCTTCGGCCGGGAACATCCCCAGCTCCATCTCCCGCTGAATTCGGCTCCACACCTGAAAACCCTGCTGACGGGCTAGGGTTGCCCCCAGTACACCGGTGCCCACCACAATCAGTATTGTTGGAAGAGCTCCGATAAGAGTTCCAATTTTAATCAACAGAAACAGTTCCACCAGTGGAACCAGGGTAAATAGCAAAATAAGTCGCCCGAGCATAAACTCCTCCTTCCTCATACCGAGGATACAATTTGACTTCCCGCTTCGGCGTCTTCACTCACCTGTAGAGAAACCGGAATTTCCTCCCGCAGTTCCTCGACATGTGAAATCACTCCGACTATCCGGTTCTCCCTTCGTAGAGACTTTAAAGTATCGAATACATCCTGAAGTGAACGCCTGTCGAGGGATCCGAAGCCCTCATCCAGAAAAAAGAAACTCTCCTTATTTTGATGGATGCTGTCGGCTAATGCAAGGGCTAAAGAGAACGAGGCTTGAAATAACTGTCCTCCGGAAAGGGTTTTTACCGATCGAACCCGCCCCCCGTTCAGGTAGTCCCTTATGACAAAATCGTTCTCCCGGTTTACCTCAAGCCGCAGCTGTTTGTGGGTAAGCTGGAAAAAACGATCATTTGCCCGTGCACATAATTCATGAAGATAACGGGTGGCCACAAAATTTACAAACCCCTGGCCCTTAAACAGCTTGGAAAGTTCATTAAGATTTTCAAGCCGAAGCTCTACACGTTCATTTTCCCGCTGAAGAGCCTCTTTTTGGGTCAAACGATTCTGTATAGACTGCAGGTCACTCTGTAATACCGCCTTCTCCTGCAGAAGCTCTGAGTAGTTCTGTTCCAGCTGTTCAGTTTTTTCACGTGTCTCCTGATGAAAAACGCTGCTATACTCTATCCCCTGAGTCTGACTGTGCAGCTCGCTCACTTTTTCTTTCGCAGTGGAATAGCTCCTATAAAAAGTTTCTACCTCCCTCCGGCCTGCGGCAAGATCGATATCAAGTTCCAGTATATTTCTGACCTCTCTGATTAACGAATAGTCGGAACCAGAGAGCTGCTCAGCTAGCCTGCGGGCACTTGTCACAATTTCCTCTGCTACCGCCCTGCGCTGTTGACGGCGCTCCTGCTCGGTTACACGAGCAGTGTTCAGGTCAATCTCACGCTGATGCTGCTTTTGTTCGGCCAGCTTATACTCATCTTCTGTACGCTGAATCTCAGCTCTAAGCGCGGCTGCCTGTTCGGATAGTCGATCACTGTCCAAACTCAGGTACTCAGACTCTATATCATCCCCTATCTTTGCAGTCTCTTCCGATATCCGATGCTGCAGAACAGCTTGTTTTTGTTGAAGGGTATGCAGCTGTGTCTGTTGAGAGTGCTGTTCCTCTTCAAGAACTTTAATTTCTGATTCTATCTTATTGGCGGCTTTCCGCACCTCAGCTGCCTCGGCATGAGCAGATTGGGCAGAGCCCCATGCTTCTCGAAATCCCGTCTCATCGTCCGGGGAAAAATCAGTCCAGACAAACTCCTTGCGATGCCGACTTAGGTGCTGTTCTATTTCTGTAAGGCTGCTCTGTACCTGGGAGATCATTTCCAGGCGGCCGAACACTATGTCGAGGCTTCCGGCACACGCAGTTTTTTGCTGGATAAGACTGCTGCGTACCGCTTCTAGGGCCTCGATGGGCTTCTCTCTGTCAGAAACCTCATGGAACGCCTCCTCCTCCCCCTCCGCCCGTGTATAGGCGGGGCTCGGATGGTCGAACGATCCGCAGACAGGACATGGCTGCTCCGGCCGGAGCAATCGGCTTAACTTTTTTGCACTCTGCTGTTCATCCCCATCCAGCATCCTCCGGCGCAGACTGCGTAGTGCTGCGCCTGTAGCTTCCTCTGCCGTGATAAAATACTGTTCAATATCTTTTGATGAATCTGACGGCGGCGTCTCTATACTGCTACTGCTTTCTAAGCTGGCTATGTAGTCTGTCAATTCACGATAGAATGACCCAAGTTCTTTACCCAGAGTCTCTAAGCTCTCGTATACTGCTGCCGTCTCTTCGCTCTGCTGTGCAGACTCGGCAATTGCAACGCTCAAAGACTGAACCGTCTCGGCAGCGGACTGAAGACTGCGCACATACTGTTCGCTCTCCTGCCGGTACTGCTCCAACTGCTTCTTCAGGTCGTGGGCCTGGTCCAGAAGCTTCTGCCGCCGGCCGTACCACTCGGCAATCGCATTCATTTCTGCAAACAGAGCAGTTTCATTTTCCAGCAATTCCAATCTATTCTGAAGTTTAGTCCGTTCAAGCTGCAGTTTTTCGACAGCCGCGGCTGCCTGTGCCTGGCGTTTCGTAATCTGCTCTAACGAAGAAGAGAGTCCATCAAGCTCTGTCTGCAGCTCCTTCCGTCTCGATAAGGCTTCAAGCCGGAGGGCCCGTGCTTCCGCTTGATCTTTCTGTAAATGCCGCTGCCCCACCTGTTCCAGATGCTCTTTGCCCGCGGATTGTTCCTGAGCAAGTCTCTTCCGCTCCAGCTCGGCCTCCCGTGCCCCCCGTGTAAGCTGTCGATAGCTGCTGCTATATTCATCGATACGCTGCAGGGGGGCAGAAAAAAGCCGGCACTCCTCGTATTGGTTCAGCTTCGCTTGACGCTCTTCGATCTCGCTCCGTTGTGATTCAAGGGTCTCTAAAGCCGATTCGGCAGATTTGAGTTGGGAGAACAGCTGCTCCAGCTGATCGAGTTTCTGCAGCTCCTTCCGAACTGCGCTTTTTTTCTCATACAGCTCGTTGGCCTTCTCTTCAACCCCCGCCAGCTCACGCTTATATCGCTGCAGCTCCTGGGCAGAGATATCCTCCATCATCGACAGCTTGCTCTGCACTTCGATCTTCTGCCCCTTTGCCTCCTGCAGCAGTGACGATGCAGCGGGACTCAGATCAAATTTTTCAAGGTTGAAAAGCTCTTTGAGCATAGTACTCCGGTCATTTGCCCTTAACTGCAAAAATTCCTGAAACCTGCCCTGGGGAATAATAATTGTTCGGCGGAAGTTGTCGTAGGTGAGGCCCAAAATTTCCCGGGCGGAATAGGAACGGTTATCATCATGTAGTGCTATCGCAGCCCCATCCTCAACTTTGTAGGCACGGCGCTTAAAGCTGCGTACATCCTCATATTTTTTACTATTACGACTACCTTCAACAGTAAACAGATACTCCTGTTCTGAATGAATAAAGCGAAAATGGACCTTGAGTGTACTGGATTGCAGGTTCATCAGATTGTAATTGCGACTGTCCCTGGCATTCAGCCGATCGTTCTCACCATACAGAGCTAAAGTAATTGCATCAAGAATAGTCGATTTCCCGCTGCCGACGGGACCGAATATACCAAACAGCCCAGCAGCTGTGAGGGGCTGGAAATCAATTTCAACTTCCTCCCGGTATGAGAACAGTCCTTTAATTGAGAGGTATAGTGGCTTCACTTCTCATCCTTTGCAGCACTCAGCACTTCCCGAAACAGCTCGGTCAGTTCTTTCGGCGGCGCAGATCCCTGGTGCTCGGCTGCATAATACTCGGCAAACAGTGTATCTATCGATTGACTCACATCGACTACTTTAGCTTCCTCGTGCATCTCAGCCCCGCGGATTTCCGGAATAATGCTTAGAATTCGATCGTGGGCGGCAAAGATACGACGTCGCTCCTCGGAACTGAGGTAGTTGTCCAGCTGCAGTGTAAGCTCGACATACGCCTCTTGATGCTCCGCAAGCCACTGTACTGCTTCATCAGTACTTTCACAGACCGGCCTTAATACAGGTAAGCCGCTCTGCAGGGGAAGCTGCTTTACAAGAGCCTCTGCCCCTGGCTCCAGGTCGATAAGGTACACATACTTCTGCTGTTCCGATTCGCTGCGGGAATACGCCAGTGGGCTGCCGCAATAGGCTACCGGTACCGGCTTCGGGCACACAAAATGCCCTTTATGCAAGTGGCCCAGAGCAACATACTGGCTTAGTGCCGGAAATGCGGTTACGGGCACCGGAGGAAGCCCCCCTTTATAGAGAATAGGCTTTTCATCCTCCGGTTCAGCCAAACTCTCCACTGCTCCGGTGGGTTCTTCAAGCTCAAGCTGCAGCTGCTCCTGCCCCTGACCCGGATCCTGCTCCTGGCCCTGGCCCTGATTCCAGTCCTGGTCCTGGTCTTCGCCTTGGCCGCGTGTTTTATCGATTGCATAAAGATGAGCCGCCATTACATTTACGTCTTCACTGCGAAAGGCCGCAGCTGCAGTGCTGTCCCACAAATTCGAGAGCCCGGCAATCAACTCGGAATCAGTCACAGGACGGGCCGGGCTTTTGACCTGCTCCCCCCTCTCCTTTAGGATATCCTGAATGCGCCGTTCATTGGCATACGGACTTGCCAGGACGTTAAGGGTGCTAAGCCCATCCCGTTCAATTCGTACGGCTCCAGGGGCCGGGAAAGAGATAGTAACCCCGGAATCTGTGGTTATTTCAGGCAGGCTGCTAGTGATATAGCCAATTAGTACTATCCCGTGTAGCCGTGCAAGAGGGACCGGGGCTTGGATTGCATCGGCTGAATCATGGTTCCCGGCGATGGCAATCACCGGTCGAGAACCATTGCCGCTCATCCGTTTTAGGGCTGCATAAAAGAGTTCCTGCGCTTCCGTCGATGGATTAAAAGAGTCAAACAAATCTCCAGATACTAGTACCGCATCTACCTTATGCAACTCAGCCAGCTCGGAGATCTCATCCAAAACTTGACGCTGCTCCTCTATTCGTGAGAATAGGTCAAGCCGTTTTCCCAAATGCCAGTCTGAAGTATGGAGTAGGCGCATGCAAGCGTACCGCCGTCTAATTCCCGAGCATCAATTGGGCGTAATTCTGCTCGAGCTTTGTCGCGGATCCGATATTAAGACTGAGAAAGGCGATAGTCTCCTCACCCTTAGTGTAAATTCGAAATGGAGTATTATCAAACCCGAGGTTCCGCAAAATTACATGCAGCATCACAATACCTAAACCCGCTCCCTCGGTATAATCTTCTGAGACAGCATACACATCCGCTAAATTATGAGCGTGCCGTGCTATCTCCACCTTTTTGTTGATACGCTCCTGCTCTTGTTCTGTTAAACATACATTATTGCGGATAACGACCTTAAAATAGGGCTCTTCGATCTGAAAGTGAAATTTTATATAGTAGCCATTCTGTTTATGGTGTCGTGCATATTTTTCAGGATGCTGCAGTGCTTCCTGCTTGAAGGTTATCATTCCACTGTTATAATCTACAGGATTGTCAATATCCAGTTGTTTTAAATCGAAATAAAGGCGTTTCAAGTTTGCCTTATGTGCATTGCCGGCCACTTCATGTATGCAATAACTGATATTGTTCATCAGTACATTTAGTCCGACCTCACTCAAATAGCGTTCCAGCACTGTGTCAATGTACTCCCGCTCATTGCCAAGATAACTGTAAGAGGTAACCGTTAAAACCTTGTTGCGTTGAATTGCGTAATCGATGGTGCTTCTGTCAACATTCATACTGCTGCCTTAATTATTACTTATTTCTTACCACTTTAAGTTCGATCATTGTAAACCCGTTTATCCAATACGTCCAGTAGCATTTATTCCATACCCATGTTATTATTCTCCGAGTAACATTTGAATTCTTATCAGGGGTAGGCAGCATATGCGCATTCGAACGAAGCTCGGATTTGTTGAGTTGATTCTAGTGATCGGATTTCTGATCGCCATGGGAGTAGTAATTTTCTACACCAATTCAATTATTAGATTAAAAGACTTCCAGGTACAATCTAATGTAGTCATGTCGTCTTTACGGAGGATGAATTACCAAACTCAAAGTTTGCTGACTACCCGTGCCCCAGTAATAGAAATTAGTGTGCATTGGACCAATACCATCAATGAATTTGAACGAGACCTGGAAGCCCTTTCCGGTTATTCCAATTTGATGGTTTTAAGCAGCACTCAGAAAGAACAGATGGCGGAACTCACCGGCTGGTGGGAACAGATCTACCAGTGGTACTACAAACCGGCTATCGACCATTTACAGAAAATGCAGGTAAGTGAGGCTGGAAGAGCAATTGGCAGCCGTGGAATTCTGCGCACTTTGCTTGAATTACAGTCTACAGAGGCGGAGCCCCCCGATTTTTTAGGACAACTTCACACTATCCGTAACTATCGCGACCTCATCATGGATGAGACCCAGACATTCAGTGATCGGCTGCTTGAACTTACCTCCAGCATCGAGCGACAGGTAGACAGCAATATTCAGCAGAGTTACCGAATTGTTATTGCTCTGATTGTACTGACAGTCTTGCTCACTATCTTTATTACCACACGCTTTGCTCACTTAATGGGCTCAAGAATTCGAAAGGTTGAACAGGCGATGCGGCATTTGGCACGGGGCGATTTCTCCACTCAGCTCGATATCCAATCAAAAGATGAGTTTCAGGAACTGTCGGAAAACTATAATATTTTGAAAACACAGCTTCAGGAGAAATTGAACTCCGTGCTGGGCTTTATGGTCGATATTAGTAATTCCCTGGCTGAAGGCCCTCAGCTGCAGCGTATCATGAATATCATTACCAGTTCAGCTGTAGAAAACACCGATGCCGACGGAGCGGCCCTTTACCTGGTAGACAGCGAGCAGAAAAAGCTGGTTCCTCAGACTTTTTCCGGTGACTTTATCCCGCCCTTCCCGGTTCCGGAAGAGGCTGCTAAATCACAAAAAAACGCCCTGGAATACGCCCGGGAGACCCAACTTACAATTGGGGAGAACGCAATTGGAACCGCGGTTGAAAACGTAAAACCCCTCTTTATTCGTTCCGCCTCCGAACTGAGTAATGGAACGCTCGGGATTCACAGAGAAAAGGATGACCCCCTGTACATTGAATCAATGATCATAAGCCCGCTGATGATCTCTCAACGGGTGTTAGGTACCATTGTAATGACAAAAAAAGCCGGTGGAGGGAATTTCACTGACCTCGACTTTACCCATATGCAGACTTTTGCAGACTATGCCGCTCTTACAATCGACAACATTTTCAACTACGAAGAGCTGATTGAAAAGCGTGAAATGCACCGGGAAATCGAGATAGCCGCAAATATCCAGAAAGGCCTGCTGCCGCGGGAAATACCGGAACTCTCTTCAACCCAAATGGCAGCCTTTTCCCGAGCTGCAAGGGGAATAAGTGGTGACTATTACGATGCTTTTTTGATCGAGAAGGGGATTCTAGGTGTCGTTGTCTGTGATGTAGTTGGAAAAGGAGTGCCGGCATCGCTTCTGATGGTAATGATACGTACAGTAATCAGACTTATATCCTCTCCCCAGCGAACTCCTGCTCAGCTGTTAACCCTGCTCAACCGGGGTATTATTGGAAGAATCGGTACCGAGCACTTCGCTACTCTGTGCATGTTCAGCTACAACGAAGAGAAAAAAGAGATCACTTATTCGAATGCAGCCCACCCGCCCCTGCTGCTCTACCGCTCTTCAGAGGATGAGTTTCTGGAGATTGATACTCCGGGACTGCCAATCGGTATTGAACAGAAGGAACAGTACCAACAACGAAAATTCACCGTCCAATCCGGCGATATTATTATTCTCTTTACAGATGGTATTCCGGAGACCCGCTCCCCGGATGGTCGTGAGTACTCTACTGAAACCATGAAAAGTTCCTTGAAGCAAGTGAAAGGAAAAACGGCTAAAGCAATTTCGAAGCACATACAAGATGATTTGGACCGTTTTACCGAGTCGGCTGAACAACATGATGACCAGACGCTGTTTGTAATGAAAATTAAGTAAGCCCCTTAGAATCGCATAGCCAGGGTGATAAATGAGATATTATGCTGTTCAAAGCGATTTACATAACTGTCGAATAGGGTTCCCTGCCGGCGGCATTCTTCCTGCAGGTAGGTAAGATAAAACAACCCAAGTTGATCTTCGTGGTCAGCGGTAATGTGGCTGTAAAACTCCGACAGGTCTTTGCCTTGGGTCTGTAGCTGTTTCTTATCCTCAATATCCCTGCGGATGCTGTCTGCCTCTGTCGACTGATTAAAGAACATAATCTGAAAGGGGTTAGTTTCGGTTACTGTGCCGTGCCGCCCCTGAATTCTCCAGGAGATGGCAGCTTTTTCATTGTGGGCTTCCATGCTCTCCAGTACTTTAAGCCTGTCATTTTTATTTTTCATAAAGTGCTCTAAATCAACTTTCCCCTGCAAATAATTATCGACCGCTTTCTGCATCAAGCTTTTTTCAGAGAGAGTTGCCAATTCAAGAACCAAAAGGCTCAGGTAATCGGCGATATTGGTCTTTGCCAGATAGCTCCAGACTACTCCATCCAAAGCCTTAATTGTACTGGTAAAGTTATGGGTCTCTCCCCGTTCACGGGCAAGCAAAGCCCAAATAAGCGGATTTAGCTGCTCCAAAAAGTTCTGCCCCTTAAGACGCAGCTGTTGATCTTCCTCTTGCGACAGCTCTTCTAATTCCGGCAAGTGAAGTCGGAAGATCTCTTCAACCGCTTCTCTAAAAACCGGCTTCACTTTCTCAAACTGCTGGTTGTACTCCGTACTCTTGTTCTGCTGCAAAATAGTCTGGGTATTTAGAGCACCCCCAGGGTTTTTACGATTCCATTGCACCACCATCGGTGCCTCTTTTAACGCTTTCGCCAGCTTTCCAGAATACTCCTTATACAGTACTCCATAGGCAATCAATTTAGCCAGATCCATGATTTCGGTACGTTTAGAGGTAAAGTCACTGCGGGACACTTCGAGTCGTGAGATATAACCTGCATATACGAGTCGCTGAAGGGTTTTGGCGGAATAGCTGTGCAGAACCACCGCGCCGGGGTCTACCTGCGACCTCCCCTGCATGTATTCGTTCGTTCGATGCCGCTGGTTAAAAAAGTATTCACCCTCATCGGTGAGAGTGAGTTGTACGGGCAGTTCAATTATCGAAGACTTAGTATCTCTTCCCATGCTTAAGAGCTTGAGATCTCAATTCCAGGCCGTTTTTTTTCGTTAAAGTTCTTATATACTGCAATAGCGTTTTTCTTATCATTAAACACTACCCCGCCATCCCAGTACTCAACTGCGGCAAATAGGGCATTTCCACCGTCATCCTCGGTGCTGTTCGGTGTTCTATAAGAGAAATAGTTTTCCAGCTCTTCAAAGTTATGGTTTTCAAAGCATTCATTTCGTTTACTGTTGAATTGATTCCACTCTTCAATCTGTTGAAACCCCTCACCTTCATCCTCGACAATTAAATGGGCATGTCCGGTACTAAAGGAGGCCCAGACTCTCACCTTTTTATCCGGATCCTTCTTATTACCATGGCGTACCGCATTTTTAATAAGTTCGCTTATCTGCTGCTCCAGCAAGTTAATCTCTTTGATCTCGGCGGGTGCTTTTTGAACAATCAACATTGAAAAAAAACGTACCTGACGGTAATCACTTGGAAATTCCTTATAAAACATTCCGCTCTTATCAAATAACGGATGTTTTCCGTCTATGAGTATCTCTTTAGTATGTGACATATTATTATCCCCTTAACCTATGCACTCAATTCTTGCAGAGCTGTTTTTACGTCTTCCACAATTGGAAAATATCCCATCAATTTAGTGAGCTTGATGACTTTTGCGACCGAGCCATGCACATTGGTAATTCGCAGCTTGTAACCGTTTCGTTTGACCGAGGTAAAAATATGAATAAGGGCGCCTACACCACTACTGTCTATGTAATCGACACTCTCAAGGTTAATTACGATTTTTGTAATGTTCTTATCAAGAAGCTTATTAATAACATCCTTTAGCTCATGGGCATTATATAGATCCATGTCGCCTTGGACATCTACAATATAAACGTCTTTGTATCTTCTAAAACCAATTTCCATGCTCTTACCTTAAGTTGTGGGGTAATTTAATCGCTCGTGCAATTAGCGTAGTAAACCGTATCACTATTCAAGTAATACGTCAAGAAAATACTATTTCATCAATTTCATCGGTTTCATCCTATTTCATCGGTACAAATCGAACAGCTCCATGCTCACTTTGCTCATACCCTGTTGAAGTGCGCAGTATTCTAACCAAGTATTGTTCCATTGTTCCAATCGGTCCCACCATTCGACCACCTATCTTCAGCTGCTCTAAGAGTTGATCAGGAATTTTACCCGGAGCTGCAGACAGCAGGATTACATCATAGGGAGCTGCTTCCGGATACCCCTCGTAGCCGTTTCCCTGGATACAATGGACCGAGGAATATCCATTTTCTTCAAGATATTTCTGTGCCCGTTCAGAAAGTCGGCCGATACGTTCGATAGTATATACCTCTTCAGCTAGGAGCGAAAGAATTGCTGCCGCGTAGCCTGAGCCGGTACCTATTTCAAGGACCTTTTCGGTACCTTTAAATTCGGCAAGCTCACACATTTTAGCTACAATATACGGCTGGCTGATGGTCTGACCGGATCCAATTGACAGAGGCGCATCTGCATAGGCGCTTGCCGGATCAACTTCAGGCACAAACCGATGGCGCGGGACCTGTTTTAAAGCCCGCAGGAGTCGAGCGTCATTAATACCGCGGGAAGCGATCTGCTCTTCCACCATTCTATGCCGGTACTGCTCTGTGAAACCCATAGAGACCCCCTCTATAACTCTCTTCCAGCGAGTATTTTACTCGCAAAAGAAATCTTGTTTCTATTTACCAGTATATTATGTTAGTCTAAGGTAAACAAGAAGGTGATATTATGACAAAAGTGCAGGAATTACTAGTGGTGAATCTAAAGCGAGCCCGGTACAACAAAGGTCTCTCACAAATGAAGCTGGCTGAACGGGCCAATCTTTCTCTGGGATTTATTGGCGATATTGAATCAGGCAAAAAGTTCCCTTCTGCCAATTCGATTCAAAAGATCGTAGATTCGCTGAAAATTCAACCCTTTGAGCTCTTTATTGATATCCACGACTCGCATCTAAACTGTCCCCTCTCAAAACTACGCTGTGTACAGACCGAATTGGTAGGAAAAATAGACGAAGAAATTTCACAGACCTTGAACAAGCATTTCTATGCTGCAGATATTTCAAAGGCATCTGTCAATTCCACTAAGGGACGAGGTTTATAGGAACTCCCGCAGCATCTCCCGCAGCAAATGGACAGAACGGCTACACCTACAGCCCAAAAACATCTATACTACAGGTATGCAGAGTATACCTATAAATACATACGATTCGCCCACTGCCGTACTTGAACTCATCTATAAATTAAAAGTTAAAGATGTAATGACTTCCGATATCCATACCAGCACACCCAGTACCACTATGGGTCAAGTCCGGACCATTCTCAAGGCCAATAGCATTACCGGCCTTCCGGTGATAGAAAACAAGCAAATACTTGGAATTGTCAGCATGGAAGATGTACTGCAAGCCCTCGATGCAGGCAGGATTGATGCGCCGGTAGAACAATATATGAGCAAAAAACTGATTGTCCTCGAAGAGGATATGCCGATTTTCTTTGCCATCTCTTATTTCGGACGCTACTCATACCGCCGGTTTCCGGTAATCAATAAAGCCAATGAGTTAGTCGGTATTGTAACCTCCCGGGATATAACCACCAAGCTCCTGCTTGAAGCCAACCGTGAAATTGAACGCTTAGAGGATGAAACCGGCACACCCCAGGAGGTGTATACCGGGCAGATTGAGCGATGGTTTACAGTACAGAGCTATGATTTCGAAAATGCCGGCTTTGCCTCTACAGAAATCAAAAAAATACTGAAGGGGAGAAGCATCAACAGTCAAACCGCCAGACGGATAGCAATTAGCGCATACGAACTCGAGATGAATTTGGTTGTCCATTCAAAGGGAGGTTCGATCCACTTTTTAATGGATGATAGCCGGGTCTTAGTACAGGCGGATGATACAGGACCGGGTATCGAAGACGTTGAGGCAGCCCTCACCGAGGGCTACACCACGGCAACTGAATGGATTCGTAGTTTGGGATTTGGAGCAGGAATGGGATTACCCAATGTGCAACGGGTTTCTGACGAATTTTCCCTTACCTCCGAGCCCTCCCGAGGAACCCATGCTAAATCGATTATTCTACTGCCACGCCATGAACAAAAACAGATAAACCAAACTGCACAGAAGGAGTAACCCATGAAAGTACAGGCTATACAAGACTGCATAACTGGGGAGTTTAAGACCCAGGGAGACCCGGCGGCGGAAATACAAAACGCTTATACCTCGGATCTGCTGAGCGATGTTATGGGAAATGCCCCCGCCGACAGTGTACTGATCACCGTTCAAGGTCATAAAAATACTGTGGCAGTTGCAAATTTGGTCGGAATGCCGGCCATTATTCTTTGTAACGGCCGCAGCGTACCCCAGGATATGCAGGAAAGTGCGGAGCAAGAGGAGATAGCTTTGTATACTACAAACCTAGACCAATTTACCGCATCTTATAAAATTGCCCACGCCCTGGGGAAAATTTAGAGCTCCATGCACGTTACTGCCGACCTGCATATCCATTCCTGCCTCAGTCCCTGCGGAAGCTTAGAAATGTCACCTAAGCGGATAGCTGCAGAGGCGGCAGCCCGGCATATCGAAATGATGGCCATTACCGATCATAATTCATGCCGTAACGCCCCCGCCTTTGAAGAGTGCTGTAACAGGCAGGGTATCGTTCCTTTGTTCGGAATGGAGGTCACCTCTATTGAGGAGGCACATGTGGTCTGTATATTTGAAGATACTCCTGGTGCACTAGATTTTGGCGAGTATATAGAATCACGACTTCCGGAGGTGAGGGGGAGCTCACGCATGGGAGGAGACCAGGTATATGTCGATGCCGAGGAAAATATACTGGGCCAAGTAAACAAACTTTTAATTGCTGCTACGGATATCTCAATTGACCAGATAGTTACCATGGTTCATGAGCGAAACGGGCTTGTATTTCCGGCCCATATCGACCGACCTGCCTTTAGCATCGTTATGCAGTTAGGCTTCCTGCCGGAGCTTCCCTATGATGCGGTCGAGTGCGTAAACCCCAGCTGCGACATTGATACCCTGGGTCTCCCGATTATCACCAATTCTGATGCCCATTATCCCGAGGATATCGCAAGCCGGCCAAGTGTATACCAGATGGACACTCCCACATTCAATGGCCTGAGGTCGGCCCTGAGCCGACAGCGCAGCCGGTAATTTAGCTGATTGAGTATTCGTTGAGTGTTATTCGTTGAGTACATTTTTTAATCGTTCTAACACCTTTTTTCTTTCTAGCGGTTTAATAATATAATTTTTAGCCCCCAGCATAAACGACTTTTTTACTAAATCCTGACGCCCGAGAGCACTGATCATAACTACCTTGGCGTTGGAATCAAACTCGACAATTTTTTCCAGCGCGCTTACCCCATCCATTCCGGGCATGGTAATGTCCATTGTAACTAAATCGACCTTCGGAAAAAGAGCTTTGTATTTATCTACAGCCTCACCCCCATCGCCGGCGGTATCCGCTATAGTATAACCTTCACTGGTGAGTATTTGATTGAGTTGTTTTTTAACAAAAATCGAGTCGTCTACCAGCAATACCCGATATGCAGACCCGTCCGGCTTCTGCCCATCGGGAGTACGATTATTGATTTCAGGATAATCCCCTGTGGTTTTCAAATTGTCCCCCTTTTTCAGACTACCCCTATTCTTATAGGTTTTTATTTCAATTTCAACACAGCTCTTTCAAAAACTTGGTTTTGTTAAATGTACTGACCGTCTACTAGTAACTTTTTGGAGGTAACTTTTTGGAAACAGCTCTACTTGAATATATTTATCCCTTACTCTACCATTACTTCGCTAAAAGGGGGAGGAAGTGAAGACCTATGCAGAGATAAACGAAAAAATCGCCTCTGGATCAGCGGTGGTGTTGAATGCAGAGGAGGTCAGTGACTACGTCGACCGTAAGGGCTTATCCGCAACTGCCGAAGAAATTGATGTGGTAACTACCGCTACCTTCGGTCCGATGTGTTCGTCCGGATGTTTTCTAAACTTTGGCCACAGTATACCCAAAATACGCATTACTGAAGCCTGGATCGATGATGTCCTGACATATTCAGGGATAGCGGCAGTCGACCTGTTTATGGGTGCCTCTCAGCTGCAAAACAATGACTCGGCCAATATGTATTACCCGGGGGAGTTCCGCTTTGGCGGAGGGCATGTAATCGAGAAACTTGTAGCCCGTAAGGAGCTGCAGCTGTGTGCTCTCTCTTATGGCACCGATGAATACCCGCGGCGGGAACTGCGCACCATGTTCACTATCGACGACTTAAACCAGGCAGTTATGGTAAATCCAAGAAACTGTTATCAGAACTACAATGTGGCTACCAACACATCGGATAGGCCTATTTATACCTATATGGGCCTATTAAAGCCCCGCATGCAGAACCTGACCTACAGTTCAGCAGGACAGCTCTCCCCCCTATTAAACGATCCGTATTACGATACCATCGGCGTGGGGTCGGCGGTATGGCTGGCCGGAGCTCGCGGCCATGTATATTCCGAAGGAACCCAGCATACCGGCAGCGTGGAGCGCACTGAAAACGGGGTTCCCGCAGAAGGGGCTGGAACTTTGGCACTTACCGCCGATATGAAGCAGATGCGTCCCGAATTTGTACGGGGAGTAAGCCTGAAGGGCTACGGCGTATCTCTATCCCTGGGGGTTGGGGTTCCTATCCCTATTCTAAATGAGCAAATTCTGCAGTATACCACAGTTCGGGACGATGAAATAAAGGCCGAACTTATTGATTACTCTTACGACTACCCAATGAAAAGCGGAAAAGTCATAGCACATCTTACCTACGGGCAAATGAAGCGTGATGAGGTTGAAGTAAACGGAAAGAAAATCGAAGTCTCCTCTATGTCGAGTTATTCCAAAGCCCTGCACATTGCCGAACTTTTGAAAGCCGAAATACAAAACGGCGATTTCCTCCTCAGCGAACCGATGCAGAAATTACCACAAAATAACAAATCCAAATCGATGGTGCTTCGTGAGGGTGAAGGCGGTGCCGTAAAATGAAAACTCAAAAGTTCTTGTTAAGCTTTAACAAACAGCTGGCGGAAAAACCGATAGTCTATCACCTGGTGAAGGAATACGACCTGGTTATAAACATTTTTCGTGCCCGTATCACCGCAGATGAGGAAGGCTTTATGGTACTGGAGGTCTCCGGTACCGATGAACATATCTCCCAGGGCATAGATTTTATTCGCAACAATGGCGTTACGGTAAACGCTGCAGAAAAAGGCCTCCGCTGGGACCGAGAAGTCTGTACTCACTGCGGAAACTGTTTACCCCACTGCCCGGTGGATGCACTCTACATTGTGAATGCGGCCACCCGTGAAATAGCCTTCGATTCCGATAAATGTGTAGAATGCCTCAACTGCATCCCCAACTGCCCCTACGGAGCGGTCACTTCGGTCTTTTAGTACCATGAGGAATCAGCGAGAGTTCCGCAGTTTTCAATTCAGAGAAGCGGTGTACAGAGTCCATTCTACTCATTTTACGGCAGTCAGTCGTGAAATTCGCCGGTTATGGAACGAACTCGAACATTTTATCGGTCTTTACCCCCAGTTCGCCCACGCCCTCCAGCCCCTCTCCGCAATTCCCGGCACCCCACCGGAAAGTGCCCGTCGTATGATCGAGGCCTCTCAAGCTGCGGAGGTAGGGCCGATGGCAGCTGTAGCTGGAACCTTTGCCCAGTTAGCCGCTCAGACCGGACAGGAAGCCGGCGATAGGGAGACAGACGGGGAAACAATTATCGAAAACGGGGGTGATGTGTTTTTGTATATTCAACAGCCCCTCAGCCTCGGCCTATGGATAGGTCCGGAGTCGCCCTTTGGCCGGTTAGCCTTTATGATTGAGCCGTCAGACAGCCCATTAGCCGTCTGCTCTTCCTCGTCAAGCCTTGGGCACTCCACGAGTTTTGGTCAGTGCGATTTATTTACTGTATTCTCACAGGATGCTTCGCTTGCCGATGCGGCTGCTACAGCCTTCTGTAACCGTGTTCATACTCACCATGATTTACAGTCGGCGGTAGAAACGGCCGTCGGTATCAGCAAAATTGAGGGTGCAGTAGCTATTAAGGGGGACAAACTGGCGATGGCCGGCACTACGCCGCAGCTGATCCGCCACGCAGATCCGGACCTGCAGCGTAAAGTCACCCGCCATGACCGTTCTGGTTTTTAATTCCGGATTTAGTTCCGGCTGCCGAAAATCCTCAGCAGAAACAGAAAAATATTGATAAAATCGAGGTACAGCTTCAAAGCTCCCATAATTGAAAGCTTAACGTACTGCTCTTCACTCACGGAAGAACCGAACTGCTGGTTCCACTGCTTGATCATCTGGGTATCGTAGGCGGTAAGCCCCAGAAAGATGAACACCCCCAGATAGCTTATCAGATAATATAATCCGGAACTCTGCAGAAATATGTTTATGACACTGGCAATGATGATCCCGAAAAGGCCCATAATCAGGTAATGCCCAAAGCCGGACAGGTCCCGCTTGGTGGTCATCGCATACAGGCTCATGGCGGCAAATGTGCCGGCGGCGGTAAAAAACGCCAGAGAAATCTCGGCACCCGTGTAGGCCAGGAATATCACCGACAAGGTAATTCCATTCAACATAGAATAGGCGGTAAACGACAGTGTTGCAGCTGATGCCGACATCTTCATAATTCGGGCACTCAGATAAAAAACCAAACCAAGCTCACCCAGGATGAGGCCGAAAAAGAGGATCGGGTTTCCGGCCAAAGCTCGGACCATCGTCTCATTTCCAGCCACTCCCACTGCAATTACACCGGTTAGCGCTAAACCTCCGGTCATCCATAGATACACATTTCGTAATATATTTCGCTCCCGTGCACGGGGAATACTTAAAAACTCCGCTCTGCTTTGTGCCATTAAACTCTCCTTAAGGTGTCTCTAGTATAATAAAAAATCGCACTAAAGTCCCAAAAGGTCAAGCCATATTAGTATTTCACAAACCGCAGACTCTCCTGTATACTTAATCCATAATTATGAGTGACGATCTGTTTTCTTCGCATACCGACCAGCGTAATCAACCACTTGCCTATCGAATGAGTCCTCGTTCGTTGGATGAATACATAGGGCAAAATCATATAGTCGGCCCCGGCCGGCTTCTGCGGCGTGTCATTCAGGCCGACCGCCTCTCTTCTCTGATCTTCTACGGGCCTCCCGGTACCGGTAAAACCGCCCTTGCGAAAGTTATCGCCCGTACCTCCAAAAGCGCCTTTACCGCCTTAAATGCCGTACTTACCGGAGTAAAAGATCTGCGCGAGGCAATTAAAACCGCCCGTGAAAAACGTGATCTCTACGGAAAACGGACCATACTGTTTATTGACGAAGTACACCGCTGGAATAAGGCCCAACAGGATGCCCTGCTGCCCTGGGTGGAAAACGGTACGGTGGTGCTTATCGGAGCTACTACCCAAAACCCCTACTTCGAAGTGAATTCAGCACTGGTAAGCCGCAGTCGGATTTTCCAGCTCAAGCCTCTGAAGGCTGAGGATCTTCATAAAATAGCCCAACAGGCCCTGCAGGACCATGAACGGGGGTATGGAAGCTATAATATAGAGTTCGAAGAGGGAGCTCTGGAGCATTTGGTGCAGATAGCCGATGGAGATGCCCGCAGTCTACTGAATGCCCTGGAACTGGCCATCGAGACCACCCCCGACAGCTTCCCTCCCCCCTCGGGTGAGTATATCTATATCAGCATGGACGCCGCCGAGCAGAGTATTCAAAAAAAAGCGGTTCTGTATGATAAAGAGGGGGACTACCATTTTGATATTATCAGCGCTTTCATCAAATCGCTGCGCGGCAGCGACCCGGATGCGGCCCTCTACTGGTTGTCCAGGATGGTCCATGCGGGAGAGGACCCTCACTTTATCTTCCGTCGTATGCTTATCTCCGCCTCTGAAGATGTAGGTATGGCAGATCCCTACGCCCTGGGGGTAGTGGAAGCGTCGGCCGCAACCTTTGATCGGGTAGGTATGCCGGAAGGGCGTTACCATCTGGCCCATGCCGCCCTGTATCTGGCAACTGCTCCTAAAAGTAACTCCGCCCTCGGTTTTTTCGACGCTCTTTCCGAGGTTAAACGAGAAGGAACCCAGGATGTACCCAACCATTTGAAAGATGCCAACCGTGATGCGAAGAGTTTCGGCCATGGCGAGGGTTATCTATACCCCCACGCCTACCGCGATCACTGGGTTGCCCAGCAGTATCTGCCGACCAGTCTGCAGGGAAAGATATTTTACCGTCCCTCAGACCAAGGCTATGAACAGAGTATACAGCTGCAGGTGGCCCGTCAGCGTGAAGCCCAACTGTCCGCATCACTTACCCAGGAGCATACAGAGGTGCTCAGCTACTCCCCTCCCGATCAAGGCCGCGAGCAGTGGCTTAACCGGGTAGTAGCAAACCGCAGCGCAACGCTGGAGGCGGTGCGTGCAGCCATTTTCTCGCGCATCAAGCCCGCCCGACACGACCGCATCTGCGTAGTTACCGCCGACGACGGCATAATAGTGTGGGAAGCCCTGCGCAGCGTTCCTGAAGGCGGAGTAACCGGGCTGGTATCAAACCCTGCAAAGCTTGAGCTGCTGCAGCACTATGCTGCCCAGCTCGAACAAGTCGAGCAGCCATACCTGTATCAGGGCACAGCCGAAGAGTGCCTTGAGCCCAATCAACAGTTCGAGTTTATTCTGGGGCGGAACTACACCAGCCGCAGGAAGGATAAAACCTCCCTGCTGCAGCCCCTCTTTCGCTCCCTGAGCCCCGGCGGGACCCTGCTGCTGGCGGAGGCCGTCCCTCTCCGCGCTCAACGCCTATCCGACCTTCTCTCTCACTCCGGCAAGAAAATCGATCCGGAACTGCAGAGGGTGTTAATGGAAATTGAAGATCAACTCTACAGCTCCCGGCAGGGAGAACTATTGGCCTGGGATATTCCCGACCTAAAAGCCGGCGCGGAGGCCGCCGGATTTGACAATATCACCACCGAGGCCGAGGAAATACAAGAGCAGCGCTATATCCGTAAGGCGGATATCCAGCGCTGGCTGGCAGATAGCAGTTCTCCCGACACCCTGGGTTCATATCTGCAGCAAAACTATCCTGCCGATACCGCAGCACGTCTAATAGCAGCCCTCCAACACGAATTGGGCGAGCACACTGTAGAATGGCGCTCGACTGTCTGCTTTCTGCAGGCCCAGCGCAGTTTTACCTAAGTTCATGCTGTTTTTGAAAAAATAGAACTCCTGGCTTGACAAAACGTGAAATTTTATTCACATTACTTGCACATAAATGTGGTGGATATAGTTCAAAGGTAGAGCACCAGATTGTGGTTCTGGTTGTTGCGGGTTCAAGTCCCGTTATCCACCCCTAAGCGTCCATGGGCGCTGACGTATATGCGTCCGTAGCTCAGCTGGATAGAGCGCCGGACTTCGAATCCGTAGGTCGCAGGTTCGAATCCTGCCGGACGTATTATATTTTTTTTACTTTTGGGCCGTTAGCTCAGCTGGGAGAGCAGCAGACTCTTAATCTGCGGGTCGAAGGTTCGATCCCTTCACGGCTCACTACTACCAAATATTTGGGGAGGGTTGACCTTCACAATTATTTGTGTATAATCACTGCGAGAGTGGTGAAATTGGTAGACACGCTAGATTTAGGATCTAGTGCCGTTGCGGCGTAAGGGTTCAAGTCCCTTCTCTCGCAAAGGATTGCGACATTATGTACCAATCCACCACAGAGTCTATGCGAGAGTAGCTCAGTGGTAGAGCTCCACCTTGCCAAGGTGGATGTCGCGGGTTCAAATCCCGTCTCTCGCTCTCAAAAGGCGGTCTGAGTCACAACTCAGATCGCCTTTTTTCTATACAGGGACAGTGAGTGGTTTTCTAACCTTCGGAATTCGTGTATATTTTGTAATAATTCCTAGAATAAGAGGTACTTGAATGGTAACGCAGAAAGATGTGCAAAAACTTGAGCATGCATCCGTAAAATTAACAATTACGGTCGACGGGGCAGAAGCCCAGAAAAAATATGACGAATTGTTAAAGAAATATGCAAAAACAGCCCACATAAAAGGTTTTCGTAAGGGAAAGGTCCCACCAAAAATTCTCGAACAAAAATATGGCGAAGGGATTAAAGAGGAAGCCACAATTGAAATCCTGGACGAAGGCTTGAAAGAGGCTCTAGAGGATGTTGAACAGAAGCCCCTTCCCTACGCCCAGCCCCGTCTCGACGATGAAGAGAGCCTCAATTTGACCCTTGGTGAAGATTTCACCTTCTCGGTGATCTACGATGTATATCCAGACATTGAAGTCGGTGAATACAAGGGCCTTGAAATTGAAGTGCCCGACGTAAAGGTGCTTAAGAAAGATGAAAAACGTGAGCTCGAAAATATCCAGGAGCAAAACTCCATGGTGGCTGAAAAGCAGGGCGGAGCAGTAGAGAAAGACGACATTGTAACCATTGACTACGTAGAACTTGATGAAGAGGGCAATGAAAAACCCGACACCTCACGCAGTGACTTTGTCTTTACCGTTGGTACCGGCTATAACATCTTCAAAATCGATGACGATATCATCGGAATGCAGAAGGATGAAGAGAAGGTAATTGAAAAAGAGTTCCCCGAAGACTTCGAGCATGAAGAATATGCCGGCAAAAAGATCCGTCTGAAGGTAAAGGTAAAGACCATCAAACAGAAAGATGTACCTGCACTGGACGACGAGCTTGCCCAGGATGTGAGTGATGAGTACGAGACCCTAGATGATCTAAAAAAGAGCGTGCGCGCACAACTGGAAGAGACTTTAAACCAGAAATTGCGGGAAACAAAAATCGAAAAACTTTTTGATCAAATTATAGAAAATTCAAAAATTGATCCTCCGGAATCAATGATCCAAGCAGAGCTTGACAACTCCTGGCAGCGGTTTATTCAGCAGTCCCGCATCGGAGAGGAGCAGGTACTGCAGATTTTACAGATGCAGGGTAAATCAAAAGAGGATATGCTGGCTGAATGGCGCCCCAATGCCGAACGCAGCCTAAAGTTCCAGTTGCTGGTGGAGAAAATCCGGGAGACCGAAGGCATTGAAGCCACTGATGAAGAGGCGTACGAGGAGCTCAAACAGCAGGCTGAACAGGCAGGACAGGACTATGAGGAAGTAAAACAGCAATATGAACAGAATAACCTCATGGACTACGTAAAAACCGATGTACAGAATAGAAAACTCTTCGATTTTCTGCTCGAACAGTCGAAACTTAAGAAGGGTAAGAAAATGGATTACCTGGACTTTGTGCAAAATAATAATTAGTTTATAGGAAGAATCTATATTCAAGAGGATGCTTCAGTATGAATGAACAGAGTAATACGCTTGTCCCCATCGTTGTTGAACAAACAGGTGCTGGAGAGCGTTCGTACGACATTTACTCACGTCTATTAAAAGATAGAATTGTCTTTATTGACGGAGAGATCATGGATCTAACCGCCGACTTAGTAGTAGCGCAGCTGCTTTTTCTCGAATCCATCGATCCGGAACGTGATATAAGTATATATATCAACTCACCAGGCGGCAGTGTGACCGCCGGTCTGGCAATTTATGATACTATTCAGTACATTAAACCCGATATTCAAACTATCTGTATGGGACAAGCCGCATCCATGGGTGCCCTGCTATTAGCCAGTGGTACCAGCGGTAAACGCTTTGCCCTGCCAAGCGCACGAATCCTGGTACACCAGCCGTGGGGCGGTGCTCAGGGACAGGCAGTTGACATCGGTATCAGGGCTAAAGAGATTATCCGCCTTAAACAGCTGATAATTGAGTATTTTGCCCAGCATACCGGTAAACCCCAGGATACCATTGCAAGAGACACAGAACGTGACTATTACATGTCCGCAAAGGAAGCGATGGACTATGGAATTGTCGATAACGTGTTAGTGAGGGATAAGAATGTCAAAGAACAAAAATGACGGAATGAAAGTATGCTCTTTCTGCGGGAAGAGCGCCGACCACGCCCGCCGTTTAATAGCAGGCCCGGGTGTGTATATATGTGACGAATGTGTGCATGTGTGCAAGCGTATACTCGACGAAGAAGAGCAAGTGGCCACCACCGAGTTCATGGAAGACGTACCAACACCCATAGAGATAAAAGAGTATCTCGATGAGTACGTAATTGGACAGGATCCTGCTAAAAGGGTACTTTCGGTAGCTGTGTACAACCACTATAAACGAATTGGACATAAAGAACAGCTTGAAGACGGGGTTGAACTGGATAAGTCCAACGTACTTATCACCGGTCCTACGGGTACCGGAAAAACTCTGCTGGCGAAAACTTTAGCCCGCAAACTCAAAGTCCCCTTCGCCATAGCCGACGCAACTACCCTTACTGAGGCCGGTTATGTAGGTGAAGATGTCGAGAACATCTTGCTCAAACTGATCCAATCCGCCGGTAACAACATCGCTTCAGCAGAACGCGGTATTATCTATATCGATGAAATCGATAAAATAGCCCGTAAATCGGAAAATGTCTCCATTACCCGGGATGTATCCGGCGAGGGAGTACAGCAGGCCCTCCTTAAAATCATCGAAGGCACCATTGCTTCGGTGCCACCCCAGGGTGGCCGTAAGCATCCTAACCAGGAGATGATAAAGGTGGATACCTCTAATATCCTGTTTATTGTCGGCGGAGCTTTCGTCGGCCTGGATCGTATTATTGAAGAGCGGACCAGCCAACACCCGATGGGTTTTGGTGCGGATATTCGCGCCTCCAAAGAGAAAGATTTAGTAGAACTGTACAGCTATATGCATCCGGATGATCTTGTAAAATTCGGCTTGATTCCGGAGTTTATAGGACGACTGCCGATACACGTTACCCTAAACGAACTGTCTAAGGAAGATCTCAAACGCATCATCACCGAACCTAAAAACTCGGTAATTCGCCAATATCAAAGCTCCTTAAAAGTTGATGGTATTGAGCTGATTTTTGAAGACGATGCTATTGAAGCTATAGCTGAGAAGGCAATCGAACGCAGAACCGGAGCACGCGGATTACGCTCTATCGTCGAGGGAATCATGATTGATATGATGTTTGAACTCCCCTCCATCGAAGGTGATAAACAGGTAGTGGTAAAACGCAGTGTAATTGACGATTCTACAAAACCGGAGATTGTCTACAAAAAGAAATCTGCATGAAATTACCTGCACTTCCTAAGAGCGGCAAACGAGAGCTCCCTCTAGTACCTATGAGGGAGCTTGTAGTGTTCCCCCATATGGTGGTCCCCTTCTTCGCGGAAAATCCGGAATCGGTAAAGGCGATTGAAGAGAGTATGAACCACGACCGCCAGGTATTTTTAGTGTGTCAGAAGGGCGCGGCAAAAAACCCCGGCCGCGATGACATGTACCAGGCCGGAACAATCAGCAAAGTCCTTCAGATGCTCAAACTCCCCGACGGCACTACCCGTGTCCTGGCCGAAGGCCGCCAGCGAGCGTGGATGAAGAAGTATGACGACCGAGGCGGGTACCGCAAGGCTACCGTTATCCCTTTCGAAGAGATCCGTGAGGCAGATGAAAGCCTACAGCCCCTTCTCACGACCATCAAAAGCGCCTTTGAAAATTACGCGAAACTCCAAAAGAAAATTCCCCAGGAAACTATAGACTCCATCAATAAGACCGAAAATCCCGACAAGTTGGCCGATCTGATTTCCGCCAATTCCAGTCTGAAACCGGATAAGAAAGTCGAGATTTTAGGCATTGGCGATGTACACCGGCGCCTGGAAACTTTAGCCGTCCACATAGAGGCGGAAAGTGAAGTTGTTTCTCTGCAAAATAAGATTAACGGCCAAGTCAAGAAAAAAATGGAGCAGAGCCAAAAGGAATATTATCTGAACGAGCAGCTCCGTCAGATAAATAAAGAGCTCGGTAAGGATGAAGATGATACCAGTGGTTCGAAGGAACTTATTGAACGGATAAAGGCCAAAAATCCGCCTCATGAAGCTCTTGAGAAAGCAGAGAAAGAGGCTAAGCGTCTTTCGCGTCTGCAGCCTATGTCCCCCGAATCGGGAGTTCTGCGTACCTATCTTGAATGGCTGGCTGATCTGCCATGGAGTAACAAGAGCGAGGATAATCGCGACATAAACCGGGCCGAGGAAATTCTCAACGAAGACCATTACGACATGCAGAAACCCAAAGAGCGGGTATTAGATTTTCTCGCGGTCAGACAGCTGCAGGATAAGGCCAAGGGACCGATACTCTGTTTTGTCGGCCCTCCGGGTACCGGTAAAACGAGTCTCGGCCGCTCGGTTGCCCGCGCAATCAACCGGGAGTTCATACGTGTCTCCTTGGGCGGCGTCCGCGACGAGGCTGAAATCCGTGGTCACCGTAAGACCTATGTAGGTGCGTTGCCCGGAAAGATAATTCAATCCCTCCGGAAGGCCGGTACCGTCAATCCGGTTTTTCTACTTGATGAAATAGACAAACTGAGCAACGACTTTCGCGGCGACCCGGCCTCGGCCCTGCTGGAGGTACTCGATCCCGAGCAAAACTCGACCTTCATGGACCATTATCTGGAAGTAGCCTATGACCTGTCACATATAATGTTTATTACTACCGCCAATTCGGTTCACTCTATTCCCCTCGCCCTTCGCGACCGAACCGAGATAATAGAAATACCCGGCTATACCGACCTTGAAAAGGAGCAAATAGCCCGTCAATTTATTATTCCAAAACAGCTTCGTGAAAACGGTCTCGCCTGGGCGGATGTTCAATTCCAAAAACCGGCCATATTAGCGGTAATACGCAGCTATACCATGGAATCGGGTGTGCGAAACCTGGAGCGGCAAATTGCGGCCATCATCCGTAAGATTGCCCGCGAGGCGGTAAAAGAGGGGTATCTTCCTACTGAAGAAAACCCTGAACCGGAGTTTAAGGTAGTGGTGGCTGAAAAAAGTCTCAAAAAATATCTCGGACCGGCACCCTTTGAACAAGACCTGGTATACAGGGCACCCTCTCCGGGAATGGCCCACGGATTGGCCTGGACCGAGATGGGCGGAAAGATGCTCCCGGTGGAGGTTTCTCTTCTCCCCGGCGAGGGCAAGCTCATCCTTACCGGCAGCCTTGGGGACGTAATGAAAGAGAGTGCCCAGCTTGCCCTGAGCTTTATTCGGTCGCACACCTCCCAGTTTAACCTTACCGAAGATTTTCAGAAGAACACCGATATTCACATTCATGTGCCCCAAGGGGCAATACCAAAGGACGGCCCTTCCGCCGGAATTACCCTAACGGCAGCCATGGTGTCGGCCTTAACCACGCGTTCGGTTCGTCCCTGTACTGCCATGACCGGCGAGATAACTCTGACGGGGCGAATTCTGCCCATCGGAGGGGTAAAAGAGAAGGTACTGGCCGCCTATCGTAACCAGCTTGAGGCGGTATTGATGCCCGCGGAAAACCGCAAAGATACCGAAGAGCTGCCTAAGGAAGTGAAATCGCAGATAGAATTTCATTTCGCCTCAACTGTTGAGGAGGCCCTTGAATTTCTTTTTTCCGAAGCAGATGCAGATGCAGATAGCCGGAATAGCGACAATCAGTAATCGAGCATACACGCGGCATGCGAAACTATTTCTAAAAATTGCTTGATTTGGCATACCACTACCGCTATAATTGAACTGAGATTGGAACAGAAGGAGGCACCTTTGAAACGAAGGGTAATTTTACTAACACTACTTATTTCTATACTGCTAGCCGGCTTTGCATATGCCGAACAA
Source organism: Spirochaetia bacterium (assembly GCA_021736475.1). Lineage (GTDB taxonomy): Bacteria > Spirochaetota > Spirochaetia > DSM-16054 > Sediminispirochaetaceae > DSBN01. The sequence goes on from JAIPFV010000014.1 coordinate 35,923, forward strand.
TCCGACTATTACGTAAAGTCTGTTCCTATCGCCAAGGTATACATGCACAGCCTTGGATACAGGATTGTATATCAAAAAAGCGACCTAAACTTCGGCGTATTTTACGTGCCGGAACAATGGTTCGATATGCCGGCAAACAGAGAACAAGACCCCAAGGCCGAGCTTATCATGGCTCGCGACAAGGCCTATCCTTACTTCTCTATCTTCTGGGAGGCAGGCGAATTCAGCCATATCAGGCTGTATCTGCACAAAAATTTGAATCATCTATCTTATGGCGATTTAGAAAACCCGGAAAACTTCAATGACCAGTTTAATATCGAGACCCTGTCGATAGAGTTTTAAGACCGATTTACAATCGCCCCAACATCCTCAAGTTGCACAGTCCCCTTGCGGCAGTATAAGAGAAATGAATGAACACAATACCACAACATATTTTAGATGCCCTCGAAGGGTGGAACGAGTATATCCTTATTGGCCACCGGGAACCCGACGGGGACTGTACCAGTTCGGGGCTTGCCCTCAATTGGTTTTTAGAGCGCAGGGGAAAAAGATGCCATTTAGTATCGCCCGGCCCGTTCCAGCGCCCTGAACTCGATACCCTGAGCTCCCACTTTGCTGCTCATGTGCCAAAGGATATTGATCGGGATAACACTGCTGTAATCATTTTAGACTGTTCAACCATAGAAAGAATCGACTATCTGGCCGATGAGATAAAGGGACTCCCTGTAATAGTTATCGACCACCACTCCTCGGGCAATTCCTTCGGGGACCATCGGCTCATCGACGATACAGCGCCCTCAGTCACCTTCATGATACTCCATATTATTGAAGCTGCAGGCTTCGAACCGACCGAGAAAGAGGCCCAGACGCTTCTGTTTGGTTTGGCTACAGACACTGGGTTTTTCAGGCACCTCGGAGCCCATACCCCTGAAACCTTCGAGGCGGTAGCACGGCTTACCGCCGCCGGTGCAAATCCGAATCAGATTCATCGCCAAATGTACGGAGGCCGGCCCTTAGCTTCAAAACAGCTGCTGGGGCTGCTGATGCACAGAGCCCGTCCTTATGCCGACGGAAAGGTAATGATAACCTTCGAAACCCTGGAAGAACAGCAGCAGTTTGGAATTGAGAACCGTGATTCCGACAGCTTGTATCAGCAACTCCAGAGCATCGAAGGCTGCGAAGCGGTGGCTTTGATACGCGAAGAGAAACCGGGTGAATGTTCTATCGGATTGCGCTCCAACTTCTTTGTCGATGTAGGTAAAATCGCTCTTGAGCTTGGCGGCGGCGGCCACGCCCGGGCAGCCGGACTTAGCTGGCAGGGAAGCCGCCAGAGCGCTGAACAGCACATACGAACCGCCCTTGAAGCTGCGGTGCATGCTGTAACTGATAAATAGCTGCACTTTTGAAAATTGAAGATTTTTGTTATGCCTGGTCCTTCCGTGCTTTCTAGTGGTACCGGACAATAGATGCGCACCTACTTTAGTTACTGCTGCGGTTGAATTGTAAATAAATGTAAATTCGCCCTTGTAGAACCTCCATTACATCACCTTTACCCTACTTCGGTTTGGCACACAAATTGCAACAACATACTCCCACGTCATTACATATAACAAGGAGGGGTGAGTATGTATGCATCACAGCTTACTGCAATAGTTATGGAGGGGCAACGTGATCCCTCTCAAATCCAGAAGGCGGAATGGACGGTTGCCTGCTGGATATATAAGGAGCTGAACAGGAAATTTCAACTTGATCCGGACGAGGCGAGTAACTTTTTCTGTGATTTTTACCCAAAAATTCGCAAGCTCATTATGCAATTTGAGAATCGCGGATATGCCTTCGAGGCCTATCTGTATACTACTTTACGGTGGCAGGTGTTAAGCTATAAAAAGAAGCTGGGCCGCGAGCGACTTGAACGGCAGCTGTTTACTTTCGAACCCTTCTGGGATGTCCATCAGGAGGAGCCACTGTACTCGGAGTATACTCCCCCGCAGCTGCCGAAGGAACCCTATAACTCTTTCACCACCTTCCGCAAGCGTCTTATCTATGTTGCCCTTCGGGAATCGGAATATTTAGACCACAACTTGATCGAGGCAATCGTCCAGTATACACACATCGATCGACGGTGGTTTCTAAACTGTGTGATGGCACTGCGCCGTAAGGTAGAAGACCGCAAGCAGCGCCTCGAGAGGGCGCGACTGTACCATAACACCTGTTTTTACCGCTACTACATCATTCAGCTGCAGATTCAAAACTGCAACTCGCCGGATCAAACCCGGCTCTACCATCGCGAACTTCTAAAGGTGCGGCGCCGTTTACACAGAGTCTCACTGCAGCTGCAGAAAATGCATGTCCACCCAACCAACCGGGAAATTGCAGAGGTACTTAACATACCAAAGGGATCGATAGATTCGGGAATTTACTATGTGCTTGGAAAGGACAGCTATGAACAACAATCGGCTGCCTGATGCTGGTCCTGCCTTGATTGCTGCCTTGATCCTTACCTTGATCCTTACCTTGATCCTTGGCTTAATCCTTGGCTTAATCTTTGGCTTAATCTTTGGCTTAATCCTTGGCTTAATCCTTGGCTTTGCCCCTGCCCTAGTAGCTCCGAACAAGCCAAAAGGTGGACGCATGCCCGGCTTTTCATTATGCTGTCGGTATGGAAATTTTAGTAGCAACGGAAAACACACATAAGTTAAAAGAACTCTCTGCCATTTTTGCCGACCATACTCTTTTCACCCCCCATGAAAAGGGTATTGAGTACTTCTTTGAAGAGACCGGAGAAACCTTTCTGGCCAACGCCCAGGGTAAAGCACTGGCACTCCACGAACAGGCCGGAAGTCCGGTTATAGCCGACGATTCAGGTTTGGTAGTACCCGCCCTCGGCGGAGAACCGGGCGTATACAGCGCCCGTTACGGCTCGCCTGCCGGGGGCCCCAATCTGGACACCCCGGAGCGCAACCGCTACCTGCTCGGCAAAATGGAAGGCCTCACCGACCGACGATCCTACTTTGTCTGCTGCATGGTACTGGTACTCACTCCGGAACGTTTTTTCGTAGCCCAGGAGACTCTACCCGGACGCATTATCAGCGAGCCCCGCGGGAGCTACGGCTTTGGATACGACCCGCTGTTCTATCTCAACGAATACAACCAAACCGTCGCCGAACTCCCGGAGGCCGAAAAGAACAAAATTAGCCACCGCGGCCGGGCGGGTATCCGCCTCCGCGCCGTACTGGATTCACTTTAACAACAAGGTCGAAAACAAGGTCGAAAACAACGCCGAAATCAATTAAAGGATAAAAATTATGCCGGAAAAACAGTCAAACCCACAGTCGGAAAACCAAAACCGAATTCCCGAGCGCCACGAAGTCCCCGACGAATACAAGTGGGACCTCTCCAAACTCTACCCCTCCAACCAGGAGTGGGAACAGGGCCTCAAGGACCTTGAGCAGCGCATCGAAGGGGTGCAGCAGTTCCAGGGCACCCTCGACCGCTCGGTGGCCCAGTTCAAGCAGTGCCTCGACTACCTGAACGAAACTGAAATGCTGGAAGAGCGGCTGGGCTACTACGCCCACCTGCGAACCACCGAAGACGTGGGCAGCAGCGCCCACCAGGAACGCTTTGCCCGCTACATGCAGGTAGCCACCCGGCTCTCCGCGGCCACCAGCTTCTTCACCCCCGAAATCCAATCCATCCCCGAACAGACCATGCAGCAGTACCTGGCCTCCCCGGAGCTGGAAGACTATAAAATCATGTTGGGAAAACTCCTGCGCTTCAAGGACCACGTGCTCTCCCGGAAGGAGGAAAAACTACTGGCCCTGCAGGCCGAAGCCCGTCAGGCCCCGGAAAAGGCCTTCTCCGCTCTGACTAACGTGGATTTCGACTTTGGACACATCGACACCCCCGAGGGCTCCAAGCCCCTCAGCCAGTCCACCTTCAGCTCCTTTATGATCAACCCCTCCCGCCAGGTCCGCCAATCCGCCTACGAGCGGCTCTACCAGGTCTACGGCAGCCATGTACACAGCCTGGCCGCCCTGTACGACGGCAGTGTGCAGGACGACATCTACCGTTCCCGCGTACGCGGCTACGACTCGGCCCGACAGATGGCCCTTTTCCCGGACAAAGTCCCCGAGAGCGTCTACGACAACCTCATCTCTGTGGTCCACGAAAACCTGCCCAGTCTGCACCGCTACTATGAACTGCGCCGCAAGGCCCTGGGGCTTGATAAACTGGCCCACTACGATGTCTACGTACCTATCGTGGGAGAGGTAAAAACGAACAATCCCTACGAGCAGGCCGTGGATACCGTCACCGAAGCTCTGCATCCCCTGGGCGAGGAGTATCAGAACACCCTCAAGCAGGGGCTCCTGGGGGGATGGGTCGACCGCTACGAAAACCGGGGCAAACGCAGCGGAGCCTTCTCCGCCGGCAGCTATGTCGGCGACCCATACATATTGCTCAACTACCAGCCCAGCGTCCTGCGCGATGTGTTTACCCTGGCCCACGAAGGGGGCCACTCCATGCACTCCTACTACAGCGCCTGCAACAACCCCTTCGCCCACTACAACTACACCATCTTCGAGGCAGAGGTCGCCTCCACCTTCAACGAACAGCTCCTGGCAGAACACCTGCTCGCTCATGCGGACAAGCCAAAAATGCAGGCTTACATCACCAACAAACTGGTCGACGACTTTGTGGCCACGATTTTCCGACAGACTATGTTTGCCGAGTTCGAGCACAATGCCCACCACATGGTCGAGACCGGCCGTCCCCTCACCGTCGACTCCCTCCGCGCCGCCTACCGCGAACTGCTCCGCCGCTACTTCGGCCCCCGGGTCGAACTGCCCGAAGCCGCCGATATCGAATGCCTGCGCATCCCCCACTTCTACCGGGCCTACTACGTGTACAAATACGCTACCGGCCTCTCCGCCGCCGTCACCCTGGCCACCCGCGTCCAAACCGGCGGCCCCCAGGAGCGCCGCGACTACCTCGCCTTCCTCAAATCCGGCGGCAGCCGCTACCCCCTCGAATCGCTCCAGCTTGCAGGGGTCGACATGAGCTCCCCCGAGCCCATCCGCAGCGCCATGGACAACTTCAGCCGGCGCCTCCACCAGCTCGAGCAGCTTATTCTTTCATAAGCCCC
>JAIPFV010000102.1 GCA_021736475.1 Spirochaetia bacterium
TATGTGCGTCCGCACTCTTTAGAGGAAGCGTACTCACTTCTTGCCGATAAAAAGGCCTTTCTTATCGGAGGGGGCGCATGGTCCCGAATGAACTCCCGAAAAGTTGACCTCGCAGTCGACCTCTCCTCTCTCGATCTCCGATTCATTAATAGAAACGGTGCTACAATCGAAATTGGAGCTATGACAACTGCACGAGATCTTGAGACATCTTCAGAACTGAAGGAGACCTTCGGCGGTCTTTTGCAGAAAACGGTTGCCCACATTGTGGGCGTGCAAATGAGAAACTTAATTACTGTTGGCGGTACTGTGGGGGGGAAATTCGGATTTTCCGACCTTAATACAGTATTACTGGCCCTTAATGCAAGGGTCGTCCTCTATAAGCAGGGTGAAGTCGACTTTGAAACGTATCTCACCCAGCGGTCGGAAGGACCGGCATTGATTGAAAAAATTGTACTCGACACCGAGAAGGTGTCCGGTGCCTATGAAGCAGTGCGGATCAGCCGCACCGATTTTTCAATTCTAAATGCATGTGTAGTCCGAACAAAGGATACTTGGAGAGTAGCAGTAGGAGCCCGGCCCGGAGCTGCTCGACTATCGGTTAAAGCGGCCGAAATACTCGGCAGTGAAAAAGCTCCCGATGCTGATGCGGCCAAGAAAGCCGGCGAGACTGCAGCTGAAGAGCTTGATTTTGGCAATGACCTGCGAGGCACCAAGGAATATCGAACATCCGTATGTCGCAGCCTGGTAAAACGGGCGATTCAGGAGGTGGTGTAATGACAATTGAACTTAAAATAAACGGACGGCCCCGCCGGCTTGAAATTGAACCCGGCGACATGTTGGTTGATGTCCTGCGAAATGCAGGTTACGTGGAAGTGAAAAAGGGCTGTGATACCGGCAGCTGCGGGGTATGTACCGTTCTGATGAACGAAGCCCCGATTCTCTCCTGCTCTACTCTGGCCGTTAAAGCTGATGGTCAGGAGATTATTACAGTAAAGGGCATCGAAAAAGAAGCAACTGAGTTTGCAGATTTTTTAACCGCTGAAGGTGCTGACCAATGCGGGTTCTGTGCACCCGGGTTCGCCCTAACCGTGCATTCCCTGATAAAAGAAAACCCATCCCCCAATGAAGAGGAAATCCGCCACTATTTAGCCGGTAATTTGTGCCGCTGCAGTGGATACGAGGGTCAGCTGCGGGCAATCACCAAGTTCGTGGAGGCTAAAAAATGAGTACACAATTTACCCAGGTAAAGCATGAACGCGCTAAAATTGATGGAAAGGGGCTGATTCTCGGTCGTCCCGCCTATACCGACGATCTCGCACCGAAGGACGCGCTGGTTGTAAAGCTTGTCCGAAGCACCCACGCTTTTGCAAAAATAAAGAAAATAGATGCTTCGAAAGCACTGGAGCTGCCGGGAGTAGAGTGTGTGCTTACTCACCATGATGTACCTAGAGTGCCGATTACCCGAGCAGGTCAGGGCCACCCGGAACCCAGCCCTAAGGACAAATTTCTTTTAGACGAATACGTCCGTTATCCCGGGGATGAAGTTGCCGTGGTGGCAGCAGTTGATGAGGCCACCGCCCGCCAGGCCGTAGAACTGATTAAAGTTGAGTACGAAGTTTTGACTCCTCTGCTCGATATGGAAGCGGCCGAAACCAGTGATACCGTGGTTCACCCGGAGCCGGAAGCCTATACCATGTTCCCAATGGGATTTGAGCCCAAGAAAAATATTGCCGCCACCTACGATATGAACATCGGCGATGTAGATAAGGTGCTGTCGGAGTGTGACTACACGGTCGAACGGCGCTACACTACCCAGGCGCAAGCTCATGCAGCCCTCGAGCCGCATGCAGCCTACTGCTATTACGACCTGCACAGCCGGGTAAACATTGTATCATCCACTCAGAATCCCTTTCATACCCGCCGTATCCTCGGCGAAGTGTTTGAAATGCCTCTACGCAATATTCGCGTATCAAAGCCAAGAATCGGCGGTGGCTTCGGCGGAAAGCAGCAGATCCATCTGGAACTGTATGCCATGCTGGTGACCACAAAAACCGGTAAATCCTCCAAAGTAGTCATGAGCCGTAAAGAGGTATTCGAATCTTCCTTTGCCCGGCATAAAATGCGTTTGGACATTCGACTGGGTTCCGACAAAGAGGGAAATCTGAAGGCTATCGATCTGCAGGTTCTCTCTGACACCGGTGCATATGGAGAACATGCACTAACGGTATTTACCAACTGCGGCTCAAAATCACTGCCCCTCTACAACAAGGTCGAGGCAGTCCGCTTTGGCGGAAAAATTGTGTATACAAACCGTACTCCCGCCGGCGCCTACCGCGGTTACGGAGCGATCCAGGGAAACTACGCCCTCGAATCTGCAATGAGCGAATTAGCCCACAAATTGGGAATGGATCCGGCGGTTCTTCGTGAGAAAAACATGATCGCCGAGAATGAAACCAGTGATATCTTCAGAATCATGGGAGAAGGCGGCGAAGGCGTTGAAATGATGATCGAGAGTTGTAAACTCCAGTACTGCCTAGACCGCGGCCGTAAGATGATTGACTGGAACCCGAAAAAACTGCGCAGCGAAGTAAAAGACGGAAAAGTCCGTGCTAAGGGTATGGCCCTGGCAATGCAGGGTTCGGGGATCCCCCTCATCGATATGGGCTCGGCCACCCTGGAACTACAGGATGACGGCTTTTTCAAACTTTTAATTGGGGCCACCGACATAGGAACCGGAAGCGATACCATTCTCGCACAGATCGCCGCTGAAGAGTTAGGGGTTTCCTCCGATGATATTGTGGTCTACAGTTCGGATACCGACCGTACTCCTTTTGATGTTGGAGCCTATGCCTCCAGTACCACTTATGTAACCGGTAACGCGATAATTCGAGCAGCTCAAAATATGAAAAAAGTGCTCCGTGAGGCAGTCGCTGAAAAATTCGGCGTTGATGCAGAGGACATTGAGTTTAACGGCCGGGAACTGCGGATAAAGGACGGCTCTAAATCTATCGGAAAAATGAAAGACGGTACTCAGTCCATCACCTTAAAAGAGTTCAGCTACGACACCCTCTATCATGAAGGGGCAAACATGAAGACTCTCGCGGCTACCGGTTCATTCAGCGGGCATGTATCTCCGCCGCCCTATATGGCAGGCTTCTGCGAAATAGAAGTCGACCTGGAAACCGGAAAGGTTGAGGTCCTGGATTACGTTGCTGTTACCGACTGCGGTACGCCCATCAATCCTAACCTGGCAAGGATACAGGTCGAAGGCGGACTGCTGCAGGGCATCGGTATGACTCTCCACGAAGATGTGGTGCTGAGCTCCAGCGGAAAAATGCTAAGCAACAATTTTATGCAGTACAAGATTCCTTCCCGGGAAGATGTGGGAAAACTGCGGGTTGAATTTGCCGAAAGTTACGACCCCACCGGTCCCTTTGGCGCCAAGTCGGTTGGAGAAATCGGAATCGATACTCCCCTGGCCGCTATTTCAAACGCACTCTACAATGCAACCGGAGTACGGCTTACCTCACTGCCGCTTACACCGGCAAAGGTACTGGCCGCCATAGAATCACAAAAATAATTTCCGTCTTGGATATAACCCAGAGGGCTTGCAGCACAGTGTGGCTGCAAGCCCTTTTTTTGTCTTCCCAGAATAACGACACCTTGTTTGCCGGGTCTGGTTTTTACCGGGTCCGCAGCAGCATAGACAGCTTTGTTTTATCGGGATGAAAATATACTTGGTTAAAGCAAATCTGCCGGTCGTAGAGGTCGTAGAAAATCTCTTCCCACATCTGCATAGGGGTCCCCTCTGCAGCACCAAAGGTACGGGCAACTTGTGAATTTATTCCCGCCTTGAACCAGGCTGTTGCGTAGGTAATATCTCCGTCATAGAAACGGCGCAAATAGTCGGTTAAGCGCATCTCATCCTTGCGCTTGGAGAGCATCAGACGCATGGCGGCTTTGATAACCTGTACCCGGCAGATGATCACCGGCTCCCCGTCGGCAACGTACACCCAGTCAAAGACAAACACCTCCGTGTGCTTAAACTGGGGCATATGCTCCAGCAAATCATCACTGGGCAGGGACAGGTTTATTGCCGACTGATCTACATCAATCTCCAAATAGCTGCCCTGCAGGAGATGGACAAAATCGTAGGTAATATCAAAACGCATATTTAGGTTAAGGGCATGGGGATGACCAAAGTTACCCCGTCCTTGCCACGGCGTGATATATCCATCCTGGATTAAATCGGCCAGCGCCTCACGCACAGTAGCCCGGCTGGTTCCGTAGCGCTTGGCAAGCTGCTCTTCCGGCTCCAGACGATTAGTACCCGGCCGCATAGTGCGGATCTCTTCCATCAAGGCACTGCGCACCCTTTGATACAATGGCTTTTGATCTTTATTACTCATATGCGTTCCTTCTATAGGGTTCCTCACGGACAAATACTATGATGAGTATACAGGACACCGCTGCTGCGGCGGCGGAGAAAGGTCCCAGTCCCCATACTCCCAAATGCAAGTAGGCCGCCGGTCCAGTGGTGGCGGCTATAGTAGTTCCCAGCAGTCCACCGGCTACACTTAAAGACATTATCTTTCCCCTCTGAATAGGGTACTGCTCGCTTAGAAGGGGAAAATTACTTACCGTAGCAAACTCAAAAAAGAAGCGCGGCAGTAAAAGACTTACCAACGCCAAGGGCAAACTGATATTTAAAAAGGGCAGCAAGCCAAAAAAGACCACCATTCCACCAGCACCAATTAGAACGCTCTTCCGTTTGCCAATTCGGTCTCCTGCCACACTCACAATGATGCTTCCGGCCCAGTCAAACAAACCCAATAGCAAGGCCACCAGCCCCAGTTTGCTCGGCGCTAATCCGTATTCCATTTCAAGCCAGCCACCATGTATAATCATTATATGGGTGATTGCAAAGAAATTAAATACATTGACCAAGACCGCCGACCAGGCCGACTTCCAGTGCTCCCCAAGATAAAAAAAGTGAAGCAATCGACCTGCCCGTGAGCGAGGCGGTTCGGCAGGTTCCACAAGCCCGGTGGCGGCAGAGGCTGAAGATTGTCGGGGCCCAGGCGCTGCACCGGTATCTGACACTGTATCTGCATCGGTGTCATCCTCTGAATCGGCAAACTGCGGACTTTCGGCTTTCGGCAGGGTTCCCAACAGCACCGCCGCGGCGATAAGGCCTCCCCCCAGCACATAGAGCGGTTCCCGCCACGAAAAAAGCTCTATCAGCACCCCTATCAGTGCCAAGCCGATAATACCGGCCAAGGCCCAGGAGTACTCGACAATTCCAAGGTAGCGGGAGCGCTTCTCATAAGGCAGTTTAGAGCTTAAATAGGAATGAAGGGTAGGAGTAAACCCGCCCTGTCCCAGTCCGGCCACAACCATGCTGAGAATTAAAACAGGCAGTCCGGCACCGGTCGACAGCAGCAGCACCCCAATTCCCGCCAATAGCAAACTGACCCGCATAATCAGTCGATACCCGATTCTGTCGGCCATATGTCCGACTACCGGGGCTACCAACCCCATGATATTCCGCAAGCTGACCAGCTGCCCCATAGTTACTGCACTGACACCTAACCCAGCGGCAAAGACCATCAGGAAGGGATTGTACAGCTGGACTGATGTATCGATAAAAAGTTTGGCGGTAACTCCGACCGCCACCAGATACCCTACACTGGAGGTTCGTGATGTTCGTTGTTTTTGCATATATTCACCATTGTTGAATGAGTTCGTGAGCCTTGGCTGGGAAGCGTTGGACGGCTTGAGGTGAGCGCGTTCACCGATAACCGCCAGGAACCTGCCTCCAGCCCGTGTTCTTCAAGCACCTTGTTCCCACATTCTGGGTCTCTAAGTCCTTTGCTTCGAAGCTCTGCGTCCGGGCGGTCAAACCAGCGCCCCTGGCTGATCGAAAGTACTCCCGGCATTATATCAGAAGTAAGCCGGGCGATGCTATACATTTTTCCGACCGGACTGCTCAAGATTACCCGATCACCATCGGCAATCCCATATTCGGCTGCATCCTGCGGGTGGATCCCCACCCCCCTCTCCGTCAATCGCGCAAATTCGGCAATATTGTCAAACTGCGAGTTATTTCTAAACCGGTCATGAGGGGAAACAAGTTTCAAGGGGTAGTCAGCTCCCTCCGAATAATGGTGGTATTGGGGAATCCGCGTTCCTCCAGCCGCCTCCAGTTTTTTACAGGCAACCTCTATTAAGCCCGATTCCGTTGCCAGCGGGTATTCCCCTGGGCTGCGGGAAAAGTTGGCCAGGCCAACCCGGTACTGATCTTTACCTGTATAAATTCCTTTTTCAAAAAATGCACTCTTGTCATCAACCTCGCTGTCCTGCAGAAATTGATCCAGCCACTCCTGTGCACTTTTTCCGCCGGTGAAGGCATCGGAGAAACCCAGCCGGCGGGACAGTTCTGCAAAAATGTCAAAGTCGTGGCGCGCCCCGCCCACCGGCGGTATCGCGGCGGCACTGTAGTAGAGGTAATTGCAGTGACTGTAAATAATATCACTGCGCTCCACAAAGGTGCTTACCGGCAGCACCACATCCGATCTGCGGGCGGTATCGGTAAGAAAATAGTCATGACTTATAACAAACTCAGCCTGCTCCAAAGCCCTCAGAGCCTTGCCGGTGTCGCTGCTCTGAACAGCGTAATTACCCCCCACATTGTACAAGAGTTTAATATCGGAGGGATAACCTCCGGCACGACCCTGGAGCACCGCATCCGCCCAGCGGTATGCCGCCACACTGCAGCCCGCCGGATTAGGAGGAACCGGTAGTTTTCCACAGCGTGGCCCGGGCAGCACATTCCATTGTCCGGCACCGGTACTACCTCCCAGTAGGCCCACATTTCCCAGAGCCAACTGCAGTACCCCGGCCATGCGGTCGGATTCCTCCCCACCCAGGGTGCGCTGGATCGACAGCCCCGGCAGCAGAGCCGCCGGCTGTGCTGCGGCATAGCGGCGGGCAAACTGTTCTATCTCGCGGGCAGGAACTCCGGAAAGCCCCGCCGCCCACTCGGGCGATTTTGGCGGGGTTCCGTCTTTTCCCAGGATGTGCTCCTCAAGCTCCTGAAAACCGACACTATGGTCCTCGATAAAGCTCCTATTCTCCAACCCCTCTCTTAAAATACAGTAAAGCAGGGCCTGCATTAGCGCTGTATCGGTACCTGGATAAATAGGAATCCATTGGTCGGCAAAGCGTTTTACCGTCCGGGTGCGCCGCGGATCGATAACCACAATCGGGATACCCCGCTGCTTGGCTTCCCCCAAAACCGCTTCGGTTTCCGGACTAAAACGGGTATCAGCGGCATTAAAACCCCACAGAATAATCAGGCGCGAATACAGCAGGCTCTTTACATCAATGCCCACGTACTCGGTTCCGTACATATATGGCTTCACAAAATCGGTTGCCTCGCTGCTGAAGGAGCCATGGGTATCGGTATACCCTCCGGAGAGTGCTAAAAAGCGTTTGGTGAGGCGGGCTGTGTTGTGCAGAGCTCCACGACAGGCACCGGAACCGCCAATCCGCATAACCGCCTCCGGTCCATACTCTGCATGGCTGTGTCGGATCCGATCGGTAACCACCTCCAAAGCTTCGTCCCAGGATGCCTCTCTAAAGTGTCCCTCCCCACGCCTGCCGGTTGTGATGAGAGGCTTGGTAAGCCGATCGGGATGATACACCGTCGAAGGAAAGCGAAATCCGCGCATACATCCGTTCATATAGCTGGTTTTGTAGCTGCTGTTTCTTATCCGGGTAAGAGCCCCATTCTCCACCAGGGCCTCGAGGGGGCATCCGGTGATACAATCGCGGTTACAGGAAACCGGAAATACTGACTGCTGCTTCATCCTTCCATATTATGCAGAGATAAAACAACTTGTAAATAAAGACAATAGTTATTAGAGTGGTTCTGTAGGCTGGCTATTAAATATACAATTAAGGGGGATAAAGATGACAGATAGAAAAGTACGCTGGGGTATATTGGGGAGCGCCAAAATTGCCACCAATCATGTTATTCCAGGCTTAAAGCGAGCCTCATTATGCGAAGTGCATGCTATTGCCTCGCGCAGCGAAGATAAAGCAAAAACAGCAGCTAACCAATTCGCTATTCCGAAATACTATTCAAGCTATGAACAACTCTTAGAGGATTCTGAGATCGAAGCAATATACATTCCACTTCCCAACCACCTGCATGCAGAGTGGAGCAAAAAAGCCCTCGAAGCGGGAAAACATGTACTGTGTGAAAAGCCCATAGCTCTCAATACCGAAGATGTTCACGAACTTATTAAAATACGTGACAAATCTAAACGGAAAATCGGAGAGGCCTTTATGGTTCATACCCATCCACAGTGGCTCAGGGCAAAATCTCTCGTGCAGAGCCAAAAATTCGGTGGTTTGCAGGCCATTCAAGGTTTTTTCAGCTACAATAACCGTGACCCTGAAAACGTGCGCAACAAATTCAGCCAGGGCGGCGGCGGCCTGTGGGACATAGGCTGCTATCCGGTGCACACTGCCCGCTTTATGTTCGGTGAAGAACCCCAGAAGGTAATTGCAAGTTTTAATTACGATCAAAAATTCAAGGTTGATAAGATGGCAACCGCGATACTGCAATTTCCCTCGGGCCCTGCTAGTTTTACCAGTAGTACCCAGTTAGTCCCTTGGCAGACAATGCACTTTTTTGGTGATAAGCAACGGGTGGAGATACAGATACCCTTCAATCAGCCCGGTGATTTTCCCTCACGCCTCTTAGTGGACGACGGCAGCGATGTAACCGGTTATCCCGAAGAAATTGTTATTCCCCCGGCCGATCAGTACGCAATCCAGGGAGATGAATTTGCCAGGGCAATTATCGAAAACCTCGAAGTTCCGGTACCCCTTGAAAACAGCTTGTACAATACTGCGGTGCTCAATGCCCTCTTTCGTTCCGGAGAAACCGGGACCTGGGAAACACCAAAAGTATGACAACCAGGAGGAGAATATGAAATCAATTGGTTTTATCGGAGCCGGTAATATGGGGTCGGCGATTGGACAGGGACTTCGTACTGCTCACCCGGATCTGTCTATCAGTTTTTACGATCTGGATGGCTCCAAGTCGGAACAGTCGGCCAAGGACTGTCATGGCCGAGTATGCGGAAGCTATGAAGAACTGTTTTCCGCCGCCCAGGTACTGGTCATCGCCGTGAAGCCCCAGCATTTGAACTCACTTTTTTCCGAGATCCAGCAGTTGAGCGAAGGGAGGGAGTTTATCTCGATCGTCGCAGGAAAACCAATCAGGCTGTTTACAGAACAGCTCCAGACGAACAAGGTCATCCGGTTTATGCCCAATTTGGCAGCTAAAGTGGGAGAGTCGGTGGTCGGCATATCGGCAGTCGACGGGCTGGAGGCAGAGTTTCGCGAGACTGCTTTTGAAGCAGCCCGGGCAATCGGCATGCCGGTTGAACTACCGGAAGAGCTGATGCCGGCAATTACCGGCCTATCGGGTTCTGGAATTGCCTATGTGTTTGCCTTTTTGCATGCCATGGCCCTCGGCGGAACCGATGCGGGATTTTCCTACTCCCAGGCCCTCGAAATCGCCTATGCCACTTGCCGGGGCGCGGTGAAGGTTCTGCGCAGCGAGGGAGTCGGACCGGCGGAATACCTTACCCGGGTCACCTCCGCAGGAGGTACCACTATTAAAGGAATCAAGGCGCTCGAAGAAGGTGGCCTCACCCCAACGGTAATGGAGGCGATACAAGCGGCCGCTCAGCGTGCAAGGGAAATTGAAAACGAGCTCTGAGAGCTCATAGCCTCATACGCCCAGGCCTCTACCACGGGCTACCACGGGCTATCGCGGGCTTGTAAGAATCGCAATGGTCCAGTAAGATAATCCCGTTATGGTAGACTTAAAATATATTAAAGAACAGCCTGAAGCGGTCCGGGAAAACATCCGTAATCGCTACATGAACGTCGACGTGGATGATATCCTCGCCCTCTACGAAGAGCGAAACCGCCTGCTTCGGAGCATCGAAGAAATCCGTCAAAAGCGAAATGAAAATACCAAGCGCATGAAGGCAAAGCTCGAGCCCGAGGAACGAAACGGGTTAATTGAACAGGGAAAACAGCTTAAAGAGCAGATTGCCTCCCTCGAAGAAGAGATGAAGTCAATCGAGCTGCGTCTGTGGGATGAGGCGAAGAAAATTCCGAACGCCGCTCATCCCGATGCGCCTATCGGCAAAGAAGATAAAGATAATCTGGAAATCCGACGGGTGGGAGAGCCTACTCACTTCGATTTTACCCCCCAAGATCATATCCAGATAGGCAGTAACCTGGATCTGCTGGATTTTGAAACAGCGGCAAAAGTCTCGGGACCCAAGTTCTACTATCTTAAGAACGAGGCAGTCTATCTAGAGATGGCCCTGATCCGCTACGCCATGGATACCCTGCAAGCTCACGGGTTTACCATCACCATGACCCCGGATATTGCTAAAGAGGAGGTAGTAGAGGGCATCGGTTTCAATCCGCGTGGCGCCGAGAGTAACATATACAACCTTGAAGGCACCGGCACCTGTTTAGTCGGTACTGCAGAGATCACCTTGGGCGGATACCACTCCAATTCTCTGCTGAAACCGGAGCAGCTTCCCATTCGACTGGCCGGAGTCTCCCACTGCTTTCGTCGCGAAGCCGGTGCTGCCGGACAGTACT
>JAIPFV010000015.1 GCA_021736475.1 Spirochaetia bacterium
TTTGGCCGGGTGTGATATGGGCTGGATGAACAACCTGTTGGCCCGGCGGTTTGTGCACCGTCCCTTTGCCTCGCTGCTTCCCTTAGAGGTGGGAGAGCGGGGGATATGGTTTCGCCGGTTTAATACACCTCAGAAGTGGGGTGAGGAGTATCTGCCAAAGTACGCCAGGGGTTAAAGGGACTGAGAGAGCGGGGAGAGATTTTTGTATCACAGTGCTTCTTTTTTCTATTTTTCCGCTAAGCTTCGGGACAGTCTATTTGTTTTCCTTCTCGAAGTGTGTAGCTATCGACCTTCTCTGTCAAGATTCAATACAACCACTACTCGGCGGGCCGTCCCCAGGGAATTTTCACATCGATTTTGTTGCCCAGACTCTGCATCGATTCATCGTCATGATAGACCAGAGTCCCGGATTCAACCTTTACCCCGGAATCAGTCTTTATATAGCGGTAAGCTTTGTGGTGATAGGCAGTTACATCCTTTTCAACCGAATCTTCGGCCGCTTCCTGATGCACCGTTCCGTGGCAGGTACACAGATAAGTAGTCTCCTGTTTTTCCACGTTAATATAAAACACGGTGCCCCGAATGCCGGCCACAACTGAAGGAGTCTCTACTCTGAACCGATCATTGTCGGCAAACACGCCGAGCCGTTCAAAAATAGCGTCTATCGAGCCCTTTTGAATCTGAATCCGGCGCTCATCTTTTCCGATGTGAATAGTAGTAATGGTTTCCGCTTCCACCCGAAAAATATTCTGCGAACCGAAGGTAATCTCTGCTGCAGAATCCTCACCAGTTTTCACAGTAGCTCCCAGGGGTACGGTAGAGCCCTCTACTCCGGGCTGATTGTTGATCGTTACTTCACCCTGAATATAAGTGAGCACCGCATCAATCTTTTCTTTATCCAACCGCTCAGAATCCTTCTCGCGAGTGCCGGAAGCTGCGAGTGAGGATACTACCAGCACCGTAATAAGAGCTAATAAAACAATTTTTCGCATAGTTTTAGAGTCTCCTTTGCTTTTATAGTAGGCAAGCCGACTAGGCTTGTCAAATCCACCGATAGCCACTCTGCATCCCCAAGGTTGGTAAAGCTGCTCTTATTGACAAATACACCACAGATCAGTATATTGGACAACTAACGGAGAAGTGTCCGAGTGGTTGAAGGAGGCGGTCTTGAAAACCGTTGAACCGCGAGGTTCCGTGGGTTCGAATCCCACCTTCTCCGCTATTACATATCAGTTTGGAGAGGTGCGAGAGCGGCTGAATCGGGCTCCCTGCTAAGGAGTTGTACTCTTACGGGTACCGAGGGTTCGAATCCCTCCCTCTCCGTACATACGTGTACCCATAGCTCAGCTGGATAGAGCGTTAGATTGCGGATCTAAAGGCCGGAGGTTCGAGTCCTCTTGGGTACACTTTTTTTATTCGGAGAGATGCGAGAGTGGTCGAATCGGGCGGTCTCGAAAACCGCTGTACCTTTTTGGTACCGAGGGTTCGAATCCCTCTCTCTCCGTATCAGGAGAGATGTCCGAGAGGCCGAAGGAGTACGCTTGGAAAGCGTAAGTACCCTTAACCGGGTACCGAGGGTTCGAATCCCTCTCTCTCCGTAGTTCCCCTTCAGTGTTGACTACCAGGTTCTGTGCTATAAGCAGTCGCCCAATCCCGTCAGGACCGGAAGGTAGCAGCGGTAAGCGGCCCGCTTATGAGTCGCAGTCTACTTGGTCCGAGCTGAAGGGGTTTTTTTTCTCTATTCGAGGTTATAATGCCATATGAAGTAACCGCCACCAGGAAACGACCTCAGGGTTTTGAACAGTTAGTTGGTCAGGATTTTGTTGTCTCAACCCTTAAAAGCTCAGTTGAGCTTGGCCGTATCGCACATGCATACCTGTTTGCCGGACCCCGGGGAGTCGGAAAAACATCCGCCGCCCGTATTCTGGCCAAAGCCCTCAATTGCGCCCACGGTCCCACCCCTAATCCCTGCGGTGTCTGCGATCAATGCCAAGAAATCGCCCGGGGCAACTCCCTCGATGTAATTGAAATCGACGGTGCCAGTAATACCTCGGTAAATGACGTGCGCGAGCTCAAGGATGAGGTTCTGTTTGCCCCCAACAGCGGTCGCTATAAAGCCTATATTATCGACGAAGTACATATGCTCAGCAACAGCGCCTTTAACGCGCTGCTGAAAACCATCGAAGAGCCGCCTCCCTATATTGTCTTTATTTTTGCCACCACCGAAATACACAAGGTACCGGCTACCATTCGCTCTCGCTGTCAGCAATTCAACTTCCGCCTCATACCCCTCGAACACATCAAAGCACAACTGCAGCAGGTGGTTGAGGATATGGGTCTGGAAGCAGAAGACGAGGCCCTGTTCTGGATAGCCAAAGAGGCCACCGGCTCATTGCGCGATGCCTACACCCTGTTCGACCAAATTGCCTCCTTCTCCGACCAAAAGGTGAGCCTTAAGGAGATTCAGGAGAAACTGGGTCTGGTGGGGATAGACTCCATTGGGGAAATGCTGGAGTTGATGGCCGACGGCCGCAGCGCTCATGTGATTTCTATGGCCGAAGATGTCCTGGCGAAGGGGGTGTCGGTAGAGCAGTTCATAATTGATCTGGCCGAATACTTCCGCACCCTGCTTTTTTTGAAGCACGGCATTGAACGGGAGGCCCTGTTGGGCTACCATCCCGACCGTTTCCCCGCGAAAGTACGCGAGGCCTTTACCACCTCCCAGCTTGAATATGCAATCGAGCAGCTGCTGATTCTCTACCGGGACATCCGCTACTCCCTGAACCAGCGCTTTGAAATGGAGCTGATGCTGAGCAAACTCTCCGCTCTCCGTGAGCATCTGAGCTCCCGCGAAATGATGGCCAAAATCCGGGAACTGCGGGCCGAATTGGCCGGAGAAGGATCGGGACCATCGGAGTCACCCGCACCCTCCCGCGCTCCAAGCCCGGCTTCGACTGAAGCATCAGCTTCAACTTCTGAGGAAGGGACGGCTCAAAAAAAAAGCCCACTAAATAATTCTGTTTCAGCCGAAGCAGTCCACATACCCGTGCCGCATAATGAAAGCGAGACAAAAACAGAGCCGCTCCCCGTGACAACGGCGGAACCCACGGCGGTGCCGGCTGAAGAGATATCTGAAAAGCCGGAAGAGGAGTGGCCTGAGGCAACTCCCACCGAGGCCGCGCCGGAGGGGGTGGCAGCAGCCGCAGCAACGGAGGCGGCGGCAACCCCCTCAGCCGAACCCGAATCCTCTGTACCATCCGCGCCTCCAGCTCCGGCTCCGGCTCCGACCCCCAAAATCCACCGCCAGCTCGCCAAGCATGAGATTGAGAAAGTAATTGACGAGGTAAGACAGAGCCCGACCCTGGCCTCTACCCTC
The DNA here is from genome assembly GCA_021736475.1 of Spirochaetia bacterium. GTDB lineage: Bacteria > Spirochaetota > Spirochaetia > DSM-16054 > Sediminispirochaetaceae > DSBN01. The sequence goes on from JAIPFV010000015.1 coordinate 3,377, forward strand.
GGAAAAGTCTGCTCCTGGAAGGTGGAGGGTGACCAGCTGCGCCTTTCGTGTGATTCGAACTATGCAATGCGAAAGCTGAAGGAAGATGTGGCGGTCTTAAAGGAGAAGGTAAGCGAGGTGCTGGGGACACGCCTTGAAATAAAAGTTGAGGTGCAGGATACTAGTCAAACCGCGGAGGAAAAACACCACAGTCGCGACGAGCAGGTCGAACTGGTAAAAAAGGTGTTCCGCGGAGAAATTGTAGATGGAGTAGAATAATGAATCCAATGGATATGTTTAAGAATTTACAGAACCTGCAATCCCAGTTTGGTGAAATGCAGGAGAAGCTGAAGGATATTACCGTAACCGGCAGTTCCGGCGGTGATATGGTACGTGTGGAGATGAACGGGCAGATGCAGGTGCTCAGTGTCCACATCGAGCCCGAAGCAGTCGACCCTTCGGATATAAAAATGCTGGAAGACCTCATGCTGGCGGCACTCAACAACGCCTCGGGCAAGGTGCAGGAGAAACTGCGGGAGGAGGCCGGAAACCTTACCGGCGACATGAATCTGCCCCCCGGATTTATGGGAAGTTAAGGAAAACCTGCAGTGACTACCCTGGAAAAGCTGATAAAAAGCTTTAGCCGCCTGCCGGGTATCGGCAAAAAAAGCGCCGGCCGTATTGCCTACTTTCTGCTGAAGTCGGATCCGGCCCTCTGCCGGCAACTCGCCGACCAGCTGACTAATCTGCACCGCCTGATTATCAAGTGTTCGGTCTGCGGCAACTTCACCGAGCAGGACCCCTGCCAAATTTGCTCGAATCCCAGTCGCGACCCCTCCTCTATCTGTGTGGTGGAAGAGGCCCAGGATATTCAAACCATAGAGGAAACCCGCGAGTTTAACGGCCTGTACCATGTACTCGGGGGGTCTATATCGCCCATGGACGGGGTTGGTGCCGACGACCTGAGCGTGGCCCAACTGATGCGGCGGGTTACGGAAAATCCGGTGCGCGAGGTAATCCTGGCCACCAATCCCACGGTCGAGGGCGATACTACCGCGCTGTATCTGCAGCGCATGTTAAAGGAGAGGGGAATTGCAGTCTCCCGCCTGGCCTCGGGGCTTCCGGTGGGCGGCGACCTTGAGTATGCCGATCGCATGACCCTGGCCCGCAGCTTCAAGGGCCGCACGGTTATGTAGCCTGCCGGTCTTGTTCCAGCTGAGCCAGGAGCCGGTCGAGCTGCTTCAAATGGCTGCCCCTCCAATACACCTTCCCGCAGCTTTCACAGCGACGATACTCGGTACACCAGGTGCGGACCCCCGGGGGTATCTGCTGTTGCGCCTCCTCCCACTCCGGGCTCTCCGGCTGCAGGGTATGCAATTCACCATTGCAGGCAGCACAGCGGCTGAAGGGCTTAATCTTTTCGTAGAGGTCAAGCCGCCCCACTACCTCCCGTACCTGTGCAAAGGGATCAGTATTCTTCACATACAGCCCGCGCAGCACAATCTTGCGCATCAACAGCTGACGGTCCCGGGTAAGCAGGATAAGCTCCTGATCCGCCGCACGCTCTGCTAAATAGGCATCACCGGCATGGTTGTGGTATTCGGTAGAGAAACCCAGAATTCTGAGGCGGCGGGCCAGGGTTCCCAAATGCACATCCGCTATAAAACGCGGATTCCGCAGGGGTTCCGGCCGCAAATGAGAAAGCTCGCCGATGTCAAACCGTTCGAACACCGGGTACACTGAAATTTTATCGCTCGGCTGTACCTGGTAGGAAAAATCGACCGCCCTGCCGTGTACCAGTACTAAATCGACCTCTACATGGGGCACTCCGAAAGATTCGATTAAGTCTTTGACCGTTTGCCCCGGAGCCGCTTCGCTTTCAATCTGCCGTTTGCGCAGCTCTTTTTTCAAAAAGAAGTTCAGTTCTTCATAAAAACGGATCGTAACGATCATTGCTGCCCGGTCATACCTGCCGTACCTGAAAGGAGCGCAGCCGGTTAAGGGCCGCCGCCAGTTCGAGCCGGCGGAAGCGCACCAGATCGCCGGACTTTTTTCCGCCTACCCCATCCAGTCCGCGCTGGTCGATATCATCCATTACCCGGTCCAGCAGCTCCCGCAGCGTCAGTTTCCCGTCCATCATCCGTTTTGCGCTGACCATGGCCGAAGAGATAGCCCGGGCCTGACCGGTATGTATCAGCTGCTCCACTCCGGTCAGGTCGATCCGCTCGGTGCCGAAGTCGATCAGCCGCGGGCCGCGGATATTTATTTTCACGTCCCGCTTCCCCCGGCTCGGATCAATGCCCGAGGGGACCGGTGCGCGTTCGATAAATCTGCCGAAGTGCTCGCCCCCCTCGCGGGCGCGTTCGCTGCGGTATTTTTCTGCAATCCGGCGGGCCTCAGCGGTCACATCCGCAGGCACATAGGCGTTCATGGAAATCACATGGTCGGCCACATCGAAATAGTCACCGGAGCCGCCGATAACCAGGATGGTCGAGACTCCCCGCTCCTGGAAAAGCTGGCGCACCTTGTCGATAAAGGGGGTGATCGGTTCACGGTCCTTGGCCACCAGCTCCTGCATACGGTGATCGCGAATCATAAAATTGGTGGCCGAGGTATCTTCATCTATCAGCAGGCTGCTTGCCCCGGCTTCTATGGCCTCGATAATGTTGGCCGCCTGGCTGGTACTGCCGCTGCCGTTTTCACTGCTGAAGGCCTCCGTGTCGCGGCCGTAGGGGAGGTTTGAAATAAAGGGGGTGATGGCGGTTTTTTCAATCCGGCGTCCGTCTTCGGCCCGGATTTTACAGGCCAGAGGGTCGCTGACTACCATCTCGCGCCCGTCGCCGGGGATGTGGTTGTAGACTCCCTGCTCGACAGCATTCAGTAGGGTCGATTTTCCGTGGTATCCGCCGCCGACAATCAGACTGATGCCGTGGGCTATTCCCATACCGCTTATCTTTCCGCGGTTCGGCAGCTCCACCTCGACCCGAAAACGCTCCGGAGAAGTAAAGGCCACCGCCTCGCTGCGGTCCATCGGGCGCTCATCCACCCCGCTGCGGCGAGGGAGAATCGCCCCCTCGGCTACAAAGGCCACCAGACCTCGCTCTGCCAGCACTCCCCGCAGGACATCGGCATCTTCAGCCGTTTCCACGGCCCGGTACACCCCGCTCCTATCAAGCCTCTGGAACAACAGCGCCGCTTCCACAATCTGGGGAACCTCGTCTATCAACAGGGTCCGGGCCAACCCTCCGGCGATTTTCCGCCCGAAAGCCGGCAGACCGACCACAAAACGCGCTTCGACAAACTGCTCGGTAACGATAACGCTGGTGCGCTCGATTACCTCCTGCCCCGGCATATCAATTTCAATAGTACCGCTCTTGCCGCTGCCCCCGCGCCGGGTAGCATAGCGCCGACAGGCGGTACCGAATTGGCGGGTCAGGTAATCGCGCAAGCCAACCTCTCGGCTGCGGTTGTGGTAGGTATCGTCGGGAAAAGCGGCAACCTGCATCGGAACCCGCACCCGCACGCGTGAGGGTGCGGCAAAAGGGTCGCCCTGCACATGATCGATATGAAGTTGGAAGTGAGAGAAATCCCAGCGGCCGGCGATGTCTTTATACGCCTTGTAGCCGCGGCGATCCAAGCGCTTTAGTTCGTTTGAAAGGTCCTCGGCGCTGTGCATATGTTCTACCTCAAAAATGTAACTCAAAAGCCTCGCTGTTTACGTATAGCCTCGTAGGCTTCCTGTATTTGCCGGAATTTGTCGGCTGCAAACTTATTAAACTCTTCCGGTAGGCCTTTGGAGGCAATGGTATCGGGGTGATATTCACGGACTAAACTGCGATAGGCTTTTTTGATTGTTTCGTCCGAATCCTGGGGGCTGACCCCCAGCACAGCATAGTGGGTATCCGTAGTCTCAACATAACGTTTCCGGATATTGTCCATCCGCTGCTGGGCAAAGTGAAATATCTGGGCTGCTTTATGGATCAGAGCCTCTTCACTCTTGGTCACGCCGTTATCTTCGGCGGCAACCCGATAGAGGAAATCTATCAAAAGCTCGAGGATCTGGGGCTGATTCTTGAACTCCCCGTAAAACTGCTGGGCAAGCTGTTCAAAGGGCTGGTCCTGGGAGAGGGCAGTGTGGAAAATCCGCTCGGCCACGCTCTTGCTCTGCGGGTCAAGCTGCAGGTCCTTGTTCATAAACTCCCGGATACGCTGCATCTCGGCCTGGGAGACATTCCCGTCAGCGGCAGCCACCTTGGCAACCATTGAAAAGGCGCCGATAAAAAAGGTCATCTGTGCCCGTTGCTGCGGTGAAACCCGTCGGCCGAAAGCCCCGCCGGCCATCTGCTCGTAGGGATGCGCCCCGCCGTAGGAGCCCCCGTCAAAGGGCGATTCTGCGGTTCCGAGTTCTCCGCTTTTATCTATAGTATGGCCAAAGGCCGCGCCGGCGATTGCGCCGATCGGACCCCCTATAACAAAACCGAGGGTTCCGCCGATTAATTTTCCCATCCATCCCATAGCTACATCTTCTCTATCAGCATCGAGCACTTGCCCGAAGGTATCGGCAGGGTTTTCTTTTTATCTTCATCGAGAATATTGATAGTAAAGTAGTACAGCTTTTCCGATTCCAAGCGAACCTCCCAACCACGATTACTCTTGTTAGTTAAAATCGAGATAATATTTCGTTTGAGCGACAGATTTTCAATACCCATAATTTCGAGGGTCGGCATAATCCAGTCTACCGTCTTCCGGGGCAGGCTGATAAACAGGCCCAGCACATTCTCGATTATAAGGGTAATCGTAGACAGCCCCACATAGGGTAGAAACAGTTGCCGTGGAAACTCAGCGTTGCCATCCCAGTCCGCATGGCCCTCTTTGAGGGGATGGTAGGCTTCCCACACATTCCCGTCATCGCGTCCTTCGGGATGCAGGGTATCCAGCATGTAATACAAATGCCGGATCGCCGCCTCCCGGGCAAGTTCAAAGCGGGCATATTTTTCCAGTCCCTTAACCACCATAAAATTAAAGGCCGGAAATACAGACCCCCGGTATCCGCCGCCGTTCTCTACAAAGTTGGGATCATCCGCCGACAAAGAAGGAAAGGGGTGTTCGATACCGAAAGTCTCCGGATCCTTTAGATGGTCGATCAGACGCACCGCTTTGGCCTCATTAGGAATCTCTGCCAGAAGGGTCCAAAACCCGGCAATCGTCTTTGCCGGAAGCCGTTCACCCTCTTTATCCAGATCGTGGTAGAACCCGGTCGTTTCATCCCACATCTGTGAGTTGATTCGGGTCTTTAATGAGAAATAGTGCCGCTTGTAGGTAAAACTAATCTCTTTATCGTTGAGAATATCCCCCAAAGCCGACATGTACAGCGCATTGATAGCCTGCTGTGAGTTGAAGTCCACCTGGTACTCCGCCGCCTCGCGGGGGCTGTTTCCCATCTTAGTAGCTTCTGCCGGCACACTGTAGAGGCCGTTCTCGGTCTTGAAGTTCTCCTCTAACCAGCTGAAATAGCGCTGCAGAACCGGCACTATCTCTTTCAGCCGCTTCTTGTTCCCGTTTTTATGGAACAGGTTATATTCGGCATACGCAAACAGCGGAGGCTGCACGCTTTCCGGATTGTCATCGGTTAAAACCGACGTTCCGGTATCTATGTGGTAGGTACCCCTGATAGCCCCCGAATCCTCCTGCTTCCCGTAAAAATTATCCAGTACATTTGAGGCTGGAAAAATGTTGTTACTGTAAGCTAGAAAGAAGGTAGACAAACAGGCCTCGAACTGGTCTATAGTAGAGTTGCCCGGGTGCACGAGGAAAGCCTCCTGCAGCCCGTTTTTGTCTTGATTTTTATTTTTATACCAGGCATCCTGCACCCACGACCAGGTTTGTTCGTACATATCGACGAAATCCTGGTCGTAAAAATGCACCGCAGGAAAGCCCTTCTTCACCATCAATGAACCTTGCATATCACCCCGCACGTCATACAATCTTGAGTTTAAAATATTTATGCCAAAAAAAAAGAGAAATTACCCTTAATTTGAATATATAAAATACAACGTAACAGCAAATAAGTCAAATTTTATAACCCGTCATCGGGCAATTCTGATATATTTCTTAGATTTTCCTGATGCCCTCTAAAAACACATGTTGACATCAGCGATTCTATGGTGTCTTCTAATACAGAATGAACAATTATATGAATCGGTATCTAAAGCGTGAAGTAAACATCTTATCGATCGATGGAGGCGGTATCCGGGGGATCATTCCCGCCCTTCTGCTGGCTGAGTTGGAGAAAAAAATAGCCCTTCGTAGGAAAAACTATCCCCTCTGCCGGGCATTCGACCTTCTGGCCGGCACCTCAACCGGTTCCATTATCGCCCTTGGGCTTACCGCTCCCGAGTTTGCCCCCGACTACGATCCCGATTCACAGGAGCCGCCCCGCTACTCAAAGCAGCCGCTGTTTACCGCCTCCGAGCTTGCCCAAACCTATATCGATCGGGGAATCGAAATTTTTCCCCGCTGGATCTTCAATCAGCTGAAAACCGTACGCCAGGCCTTTACCGAAAAATACAACTCCGGCCGTTTTTATACCGTCTTGGACAGCATGCTCGGCCCCCGCACCGTTCAGGATGCACTGACCAATGTGCTGGTTACCAGTTACGACCTGGCCTCCGCCCGCCCCCTGATAATAAAGAAAAGGCCGCCCCGGCTGGCCCAAAAGATAGACGACCCGAATTTTTACATGCGCGATGCCATCATGGGCTCCTCCGCCGCTCCCACCTTCTTTGAACCGATTCAAGTAGAGACCGTCGACGGACAGGGGCCCCATGTTCTCATTGACGGCAGCATATTTGCCAATAATCCGGCCATGTGTGCCTTTATCGAGGCCCAGAAAATATACCCCCGGGCAAAACATTTTCGAATACTGTCCCTCGGAACCGGAACCCGTACCCCCAGTTATACCTACCAGCAGGTGATTAAATGGGGCATGGTCGAATGGATGCTCCCCTCTAAAGGGGTTCCCCTGGCCTCGATGATGAACAACGGCCAGTCCGAATGCGTGAACTACCAGCTGCAGTACCACCCGCGGGTAAGTTATAATCGCCTCAACATTCCCCTTGAGGGCTGTGACCGCTCGATGGATAACGCCTCCCCGGAAAACCTGGAGTGTCTGCAGGAGAAAGCCGAACAACTAATCGAAACATACCAGCCGCTCCTGGACCGTCTGGCCCACGAACTGAGCTGAAGCCTCCCGGGTCGGGTCCGAGCCGCCGGCCCAGGGTTCCCCTCCCAGGGTTCCCCGCCCTGGGCTCGGTTTTTTTCATTGTCCCCGCTCTAAATAGCAGGTATAATCATCTGAACCATATAATGCGGAAATTGTTACAGCCACGCCCAAAACCACCTCACTTCTCATTCGGAATTCTGCTGGCCATACTTGTGGGCCTCGGCGGCGGCCTGGGCTCGGTGGCCTTTATCTATCTGATTCGCTGGATACAAACCCTGTTTTTTGTGCACGGCCTGCAGCTCTTCTCCTTTTTAGGCCCCTTCGCCGTAGTACCCCTGCCGGCCATCGGAGGGCTGTTGGTAGGGCTGATAATTTATTACGGCACCTCCGAAGCCCGGGGCCACGGAGTGCCGGAGGTGATGTTTGCCGTCACCAAGCGGGGCGGCCGCATGAGCCCCAAAACGGTAGTTGTAAAAACCCTGGCCTCCGCCCTTACCATCGGCAGCGGCGGGTCGGTGGGCCGTGCAGGGCCGGTGGTGCAGATAGGCGCGGCCATGGGCTCGACCCTCGGCCAGTTCTTAAAGCTGCCCACCGCCTGGCTGCGAACCCTGGTCTCCTGCGGGGCGGCCGCCGGGATATCGGCAACCTTCAATGCCCCTCTGGGGGGAATATTCTTTACCACCGAGCTGCTGACCACCTCCTTTATGACCTACGGTCTGCCCTTTATCATTATCAGTTCGGTCACCGCCAATGTGGTTACCACCATGGTGCTCGGCATCGACGGCTCCTTTGCCCTGCCCTCACTCTATTCGCTGGTACAGGTTGAGGAGCTTCTCTTCTACCTTGCCCTGGGAGTGATAATTGTATGTACGGGCTTTCTGTTTATGAAGACCCTTCAGCTGTCGGAGAATATCTTTGATGCGATGAAGGGCATCCCCGTGTGGTTTCGGCCGGCAATCGGCGGACTGGCCGTCGGCCTAATGGGTCTTTACTCCTATGATATCTTCGGAGTCGGATACGGAGAGGTTCCCTGGGACAGCCGAATGAGCTTTGAGCATGTGCTGGCCGGCGGGCTGCCCCTGCGGGTATTGGGGGTTATGGCTCTATTGAAAATGGTCGCCACCTCCAGCTCTATCGGCAGCGGCAGCAGCGGAGGTATCTTTGCCCCCAGCCTGTTTATCGGCGGGATGACCGGCGGAATTGTCGGCTATGCCGCCCATTACTTTATTCCCGCCAGCGACCCCGGAGCCTTTGCCCTGGTAGGCGCGGCGGCAATGTTCGCCGGAGTAACCCGGGCCCCCTTTACCAGCGTAATTATGATGCTTGAACTGACCCGCGACCTGAAGATGATGGTACCCCTGATGCTGACGGTACTAATAGCCACCGAGGGGATTAAGCTGCTGAGCAGAGAGACCATCTACACCGAAAAGCTCATGCGCCGGGGCATCGATATTGTGCGCCTGGTTAACTCCCGTCTAGTGCCCTCTATTTCGGTGGGAGACATCATGACCCGTAATCCCCAAACGGTAGGCCCCAGGACCACCCTGACGGAGATGAAAGACCTCTGCGACGATGCCCACCGCCGCGGTTTTGCGGTACTGGACGATGATGGACGGTTATACGGAATAGTGAGCCTCACCGATTACGAGAAAGCCCTTGAAGAGGGGCTGAATCCGAGGCTGACCCCGGTAGAAGCGGTATGCACCACCGATCTGATCACCGCTTTTCCCGATGAAACCCTAATGGAGGTACTGCCGCGGGTGTTCGATTATCAGTTGGGAAGGATACCGGTGGTGGATCCGGAGGATCCTGGAAAACTGCTGGGAATGCTGCGGGACCGCAACATCTATAACGCCTGGAAGCTGGCCTTCCACCAAGGAGAAAAATCCATTCTGACTCACGCCCAGGAACAGACCGATGCCGCGACAGAACACAGCTCCCGAAGAGCATCCCATAAAAAAAACCGAGACCACCCCCAATAGATCTGCGGAGGGCTGATCTTCCCGCTTAAATATCGTCCATATACGCTTCGTGGATCTCGCACAAGCGGTCCTTAATGCTGAAAAAGGCATCCACCAGCTTTGGATCGAAATGGCGCCCCCGCTCTTCCTGAAACAGTTCCTCAATTTTTTCCATGGTCCAGGCCTTTTTATACACGCGGTCACAGGCCAGCGCATCGAACACATCTGCCAGGGCGGTAATGCGGCCGTAAATGTGGATATCCTCGCCACTGAGGCCCTCCGGATAGCCCGTGCCGTCCCACTTTTCATGGTGCTGATGGGCGACAACCGAAGCCGCCTTCAGCAACTCCCGCTCGGAGTGAGACAGCATATCGTAACCGAGAACCGCGTGACTTTTCATTCGCTCCCGCTCCTCATCGGTCAACAGCCCGGGCTTAAGAAGAATTGCATCGGGAATGGCAATTTTACCGATGTCGTGGAGGGGCGAGGCGTTCCTGAGCAGGTCCGCCTCCTCCTCGCTAAACCCGTAGGCCAACGCCAGCTGGTAGGAGTATTCGGCTACCCGCTTTACATGGTTGCCGGTCTCCTTCGAGCGCTGCTCACCGGTCTCTGCCAGAGTAAAAATTATCTCTTTCTGGGTGTTTTGGATCTCCTCCTGCAGGGCGACCGATTCCAGCTGGCTGCCGGTATAGGTTGCCGCCAAAAGCAAATGCTCCTTGTCGGTATCGCTGAACTTACCGGCCGGGGTCATTTTGTTGATGGCCTGGTATACTCCGATCATCTCGCCGGAAGAGCCTCGAATAGGCAGGGCCAGGATATTGCGGGTACGATAGCCGGTCCGTTTGTCTACGTTTTTATCGAAGCGCTCATCCTGGTAGGCATCGTTTATAATCAGAGGATCGCCGTGGTTGGCAACATATCCGGCAATCCCCTTGTCCAGGCCAATTTCAATCCGGTCGATTCCGTGGGCAACCTTGCTCCACAGAATTTCGCGCTGGTGGTCTATCAGCCAGACAGTACAGCGGTCGGCAGTGACCAGATCGCGGCCCATATCTGCCAGCATAATCAGCAGTTTTTCTACATCCCGCTCATTTGCTATCTTATTGATATAACCAAATATTGTTCGCAGCAGCTCCTTTGAAGAGGGCTCTGTACGTATTGTTTGACGCGTTTTCATAGCTCTATGATAAGCATATACACAAACTTCGTCCAGTTACAACATTGTTTCAAAAATTTTGATTCCCTCGTTCTTAAAAAACTCTTTTTGCTCAGCTACTACCCTCTGAATCCCCTCAGCCTCCTCATTTTCACAGTAAATGATCAGCATAAAGTTTTCCTCGGGCCAGATATGGTCCCCCATCCGGGGGCCGGAGTTACCGACCCCTAGCACAATGGGTATCTTTGTATAGTGGGACCCGACTTTGGCCTTCTCAAAACCCTCCAACAGATCCTCTTCTACCGAGCGGTTGGCGATAATCTCTATCCGTTTCATACCTGACCCCCTTCAAGTGCATTCTCTTGTTGCTGCAGCTCCCGGCGGAGCTGCCGGCGCTGTTCCTTTTTTCTCTCTTTCTTTATCATTCTCTTCTCCGACATACGGTTGAACACCGCGTACATCACCGGAATAAAGAAGAGGGTCAGCAGGGCTCCCACCGCCAGACCACCAACAACCGACTTGCCGATCGGAGAGACCAGCTCGGCCCCTTCACCGGGGAAGAAGGCCATCGGAATCAAAGCTAAAATAGTGGTCAAAGTAGTCATCAAAATCGGGCGCAGGCGGTTCCCGCCGGCCTCGATCACCGCATCGTGGATGCTTCTTCCCCGCTTGCGCAGCAGGTTGGTGTAGTCCACAAACACAATACCGTTGTTCACAATAATACCGGCCAGCATCACCAAGCCCACCGCTGTTAACAGACTGTAGGTTTCACCGGTAATCAGGTACAAAGCGATTACCCCAATCAGAGACAGGGGAATGGTAAACAGGATAATGAACGGGTCCAGAAAGGACTCGAACTGACTCGCCATAACCCCGAACACCAGGAAGACCGATACCAGCAGGATGTAGATAAAGCGCTGCCCGTATTTTATAAGGTCCTGATACTCTCCGGAGTACTCAATTATCACCTCTTCATCGGCGGGAATCTGAGCCCGGATCAGGTCCTGCACCTGCTGTACCACCTCGTTCAAGGCCGCCCCCGGAACAATACCGCCGGTCACATGGATCACCCGGCTCTGGTTTTCCCGGTTTATATTAACCGGGCCGGTGGTTTTCTCGTAGCTCGCAAAACTGGCCAGGGGAATCCGCTGTCCGCTGTTGTTTACCACAAACACCTTGTCCAGGTCCGGCATTGCATCACGGTCCTCTTGGTCGAGAATAGTTATAATATCAAACTCGCTTCCCCCGTCCCGGAACTGTGAGGCCACCATCCCGTCGATATTCGCCCGCAGCTCCTGTCCGACCGTTGAAATATTGAGGCCCAGGGAGTAGAGCCTGTCCCGATCGATAAACACCTCTATCTGCGGCAGCCCGTCCTTCAGGTCCACCGTCGGCTCGGTTACCTCCGGAATCTCGCCGGCAATCAGGTCGCGGATATTCTCGGCAATCCGTTTGCCCTTGTCCAGGTTTTCCGTTTTTACCAGAATATCCACCGGATTTGTGTTACCCATCGGGCCTCCGCCGCCGGCGCCAAAGGAGAAAACCGCCCCCGGAAAATCGTTAAAGTGGCTCCGCAGCATCTGTTTTATCTCATCCGCCGACTCCACCCGCTCGTCAAAGGGCGGCAGTTGTACCTGCAGGCTGCCGGTGTGGGTCTCCACCGATCCGGCAAAGCCAAAGAAACCTCGTCCGCCCACTTCCATAATCAGCTTATCATAAGTACTGACCTCAGCTTTGACCACTTCCTCCATCTGCTTGAGCACCGATTCGGTAGCCTCCAGTTTGGTGCCGATCGGCAGCTCTAGTTGCAGCTGAACCGAGTCCTGGGCCTGGGACGGGAGAAACTCATATGAGGCAAACCTCAACGAGTACGCCCCGCCACCCATTAAAGCGACAATCACCAGAATGGTGATAATCTTGTGCCTCAACACCACCACCAAGGATCGCTGATAGGCGTGATCGAGGCCGGTAAATATACGATACAGCACATCATCCATCTTCTTTACAACACCCTTCAGAGGCTGTTGTTTGCGACTGCGGATGGGCAGATAATGACTCGAGAGGACCGGAATCAGCAGCATCGCCACCGCCAGCGAACTGGTCAGTGAAATTACTACCGTAAAAGAGAGGCTGGCCAGCAGCTCCCCGACCACATCCAGCTGATTCTTAAACAGCGCCACCGGAGCGAACACACAAATGGTGGTCAGCGTCGAGGCGACAATCGCATTAATCATCTCCTGGGTACCCAGAATCGCCGAGGCGGTAAGCTTGGACCCCTTCTCACGATAGCGGTAGATATTCTCCAGAATAACGATCGAGTTATCCACCAGCATCCCGACCCCCAGGGCCAGTCCCGCCAGGGTCATGATATTCAAGGTCAGGTCGAAAAAGTACATCGTCAGCAGGGTAACCACCAGACTAATGGGTATCGTCAGAGCGATGATAAAAGTACTCTTCAGGCTCCGCAAAAACAGGAACAGGATCAATACCGCAAACACCGCCCCCAGAATCGCGCTGGAGGAGACCTGGTTCAGGGACGATTTGATGATATCGGTGGTGTTAAACACCTCCTCCACCACAATACCCTGGGGCACCTCCTTGTTGATTCGTCCCAGCCGCGTGCGCACCTGCTCAACCGTCTGCACCGAATTAGTCCCGCTCTGCTTCTGCACTACAATCTGAACCCCCGGCTCGCCGTTGATATACACCAAGCTGTTGGGGTCCTTATACCCGTCATATACATTCGCAATATCCCGCAGGCGGATATTCTTTACCTCGGACGCCGCCCCCATCGGATTGGGAGTGCCGCCTTTATAGGAGATAACCGTATTCTTTATCTCGCGGATACTCTCGTAACGGCCGCTGGTCAGCACCAGAAAATTTTTATTGCCCTCGGTGATGCTGCCCGCCGAAATCTGGACATTCTGACCCCGCATCATATTGGCTACCTGGCTCATCGTCAGGCCGTATGCGGCCAAACGGTTCTGGGGAATCTCTACCCGAATAGCCCGCTCGCGGCCGCCGCTGAGGCTGGTCATGGCCACCCCCTCAACCTGCTCTACCCGGGGCTGGACAATATCCTCGGCAATCTGCCGCAACTCCTCCGGGGTCCGCTGGCCCGAGAGGGTCAGCCCCATAATCGGAATCATGGAAGGGTCGAACTTAAAGATCATCGGCGTACCAGCCTCGCCCGGCAAAAAGCCCTTCACAAACTCCAGGCTGTCGCGCACGCTGTTGGCCGCCTCGGCCATATTCGTCCCGTAGGTAAACTCCAGCATCACCATGCTGTTGCCCTTGGAAGAGGTAGAGGTGATGTTCTCCACACTGCTCACGTTGCTCATGGCCCCCTCTAAGGGACGGGTGATGCTCTTTTCAATCTCCTCCGGACCGGCACCCTCGTAATCGGTAAACACCACCAGCATCGGAGGCTCTATTTCCGGATACAAATCGATCGACAAATCACTGGCCGAGTAAATCCCCAGGCCGATGACCAATACAAAAATGATGAAAATCGTTGTCGGTCGATGGACAACTGTCTTCGTTATACTCATACCTTATTTCTCCCTAATCCAGCGTATCGGATTCGGAGAGCGGCTGTACCTGCTCCACAACCCTGACCTTCGAGCCGTCTTCCAGCAGCGTCTGCCCGCGGTACACGACCTCCTCACCAGGCTCCAGACCGGAGCGAACCTCCAGCTTCTGATCAATCTCGATCCCTGCACTCACCCTGCGCCGCTCGGCACGCCCGAGAATATCGCTGGTGTTTGCGCTGTCCTCGCCAGCGGCGCTGTCAGTTGCATCTGAGTCTGTTTTGTCGGCACCGGTGCCGGCTGCGGCTTCAGGGCCGGTGCCGGCTGCGTCCCGGTTCACCACAAACACAAAGTCATCCCCAAAACGGCGGACCAGACTATCCGAGGGTATTTTCACCACCTTCGACTTCTCTTCAGTGATTATCTTCACCTCCCCGAACATCCCCGCTTTCAGTACATCGGCCCCATCAGAAATAGAAATCTTCAGCTCCAAGGTTCGTGAAACCGGGTCCACCACCGGACTTATCTCACGCACCCGGCCGGTGAACTTTCGCGAAGGGTAGGCCTCGAACTTGATCTCCGCCGGAAGCCCCACTTGCATTTTAGAAATAAAGCGCTCCGCCACATGCACCCTAAGCTCCAGATCGTCCATCTTACTTACCTGGGCCACCGTCATCTGCTGGGAGACCGTGCTGCCCACCTGCACCGGCAGCGAAGTGATCATACCACCGATAGGCGCCTTTACCGGACTGGCCGAAAACTGCATGCCCGGCTTTGAGGGATCAACCTCGGCAATTACCTGGTCTTTTCGCACCCGGTCACCAACCTCTACGTACAGGCCGGACAACTTTCCGGCCGTATCAGGATAAGTATCCACCCGGGTCTTGGTGACCACATCGCCGTTTACATCGATATAATCTTTGATCTGCCCCTGCACCGCCTGAGTAGTGCTCACGGCAAACACCGCCTCTTGCTCAGCCTCGCCCTGCCCGGGCCCCTGGTCTGTTCCGGCGGCCTTTTCTGTTCCGGGGGCCGACCCGTCGGCTCCACCGCCAATCACACCTCCGAATCTCTGTAATCCGAAGTAAACACCTATCGCTAACAGCGCCACCACAAGCAGCAGCACTACTATTCTCTTCATTTTTTTTGTCCCCATCCTCTTGCTCCTCTACTCCTCAATAATCCGTTCTATATTTGTATTCAATTGATATTCCAGATCGATCAGTGCCGACAGGTAGGTGTATTTCTCTTTCAGCACCTCCAGCCGTGCCTGCTTCAGCTCAATCTCTGCATTCTGCACTTCCAGCAGCTCCTGGCTCCCGGCGTTGTAGGCCTCTTCGGCCATCTCGTAGGCCCGCCGGGCCCGCTCCACATTCAACTGAAGAGTCTCGATAGTATCCCGCGACTTCTCCAGCTGCCGGACCGTCGAATCGATCTCCAGCTCCGCCCCGTCGATCGACTGCATCAGACCAATCTTGGTTTTCTCCAGGTTATCCTCAAGCTCCCGCAGGCCTACCTGGGTCTGCGAAAAGGGCAGCAGCGACTCCAGAGACATGGCAATGGTCACCCGAAACATACCGCTGCGCTGATTCCAGTCATTTGAAATATCATCGAACCACGGGTCCTTCCAGGGATCTCCCGCAAAGGAGGGATCCATATTGTACCCCAGGATCAGTGAAGGGGTAAAAGCCTGCAGCTTGGTAGCCTCAATCTGATTACGCAAACTGGTAATACCGTTAACCACTGACTGAATATCCAGCCGGTCGGTCAAATGCTCACTGATCAGCTGCTCCGAATCCACCGATACCGGCTCGGCATCTATGGTACCTTCCAGGGCCAGTTCCCGGTCGAGGGAAATACCCAGGGTCATCTTAAAACCCTGAATCGCCTGCCGATACCCTAAATCGATGGATTTGAGCTGCGGCTTGAGGTTTTCATAGGCCACCTCGGCGTTCAGCATCGTCAGCTCCGGCACCAGCCCGTTTTCATAGTTAATCCGGGCCTGTTCATAACGCCGCTCGGCCGCATCTATATTCTCCACCATCAACTGCCGGTTTTCCTGCATCAGCAGCAGATTGTAAAAACTCTTTTTCACATCCCGCGCAACCCTCTGCCGCGCCTGTTCCAGCGAAATCCGCCCCGCCTGATAATCCAGCTGGGTCGCCCGAATCCCATTGAACATGGCCATATTTAAGGTCAGCGACAAATCCAACCCCGCCGAAACGGACCATTGGGGCGCCTCTGTCATAACTATACCAGTAGGCGCTAACGGGTCGAACTCCATTTGCTGCTGGGCCTCGTTCATCCGCCCCAGAGTGCCCGAGGCCTGCACGCTCGGCACAAAGCGGTTCCAGGCGTAGTCGGCCTTGCGCTCTTTTATACGAGTATCGATGGCCGAGCTCTTCAACTGCAGGTTGTTGTCCATTGCAATCTCAACCGCCCGGTCGACGGTAAGCTCTAGCACTCCGTCCTCGTTGACCGTCGATTCAATAGAAGTGCCGGCACCGGCAAACTCCTTTAACTCTTCTACCGTCCCCGCCCCGCCAACACTTTCTGTGTGCTGTTCAGTTTGCGGACTTTCCGACTGACCCCCGGCCATAACTGCGGCCGGCAGCATGAATAGCAATCCAGTTAGCATCAATGTAAAGCTCGTTTTCATTATTCTATTTTTTTTCATCCCCTGCTCCTTCTACTCCAAAGAGGAAAAGTTTGTACGTTGTTCTAATAAAGGGCCAGATCTTCTCAGACAACCCTTCCATCCAATACATATTATTTATCTCCTGAATCAATCCGTAGTTAATCCAGCGAGCTATATTCGGTGCGTCTAGTAAATCCGACCGCAGTTCCCCGCTCTCCAGCCCATCAGATAGGAACTTAATATATCGATCCATTCCACCTTTCATGTGCTTGGGAATTTTTATGTGAAACTGCTGGAACCTGAACCAGTTCATCACCGCTAAGAATTCAGGCCGCCGGGCAAGGTACCACGCAAAAATGGCGAAAAAGGCATATGAGCGCTCTTCAAAACCCTCCATCTCTCGGCTGCGCTCCAAGAACAGGGTTCCAAGCTGATGACGTTCATTGTCTATCATCTTCCACAACATCTCGTTGCGATCATGAAAATGAAAATACAAGCTGCTCTTACTCATGCCTGCGGCGCGGGCGATTTGTTCCAGAGAGGCATCCCACAGCCCCTCTTCCGCCACTACTTTCGAGATTGCCGCAAACAGGGGGTCCTGGGGCAGTAGATCTTCTATTTCCAGTCTGCATGCCCTTTCTACTGCCTCAAAATCCGGGAGTTGAAGCTCTGTGTGCCCCCGCATACCTTCGAGTACCAGCTTCTCATTTAACGCAAGCAGCTCGTCGGCGCTCAACTGACGCATCTCCTGCACTTCTTTGGTGTTCCCACGGTTAAGTAAGAAGGTCCCGACCGAAAAGATGAAACGCTGAACCACCGGAGCCTCTTGCTCGCTCCACCCAAGCTGCGCCTGCAGTTGATCGGTGGGGAACATACCGTTTTGCAGCTGGAGTACTTCCTCAAGCTGTTGAAAGCCCTCGGCGGTATTCGGCAGCAGAAAGAGGGAGGCAAATCGGTAATACCAGTAATTCTCCGCGTAGAACCGCAGAAACTTCTGCTGAAATAGGTCCAGCCGTTCCTCAAAGTTTTTTCCCTCCGCCGCTTGGCTAGTCTCCAGGCAGATGTGAGTGTGTACCCTTAGAAAGTCCTGCCGCATTGCTTCAAGGAGGGAGTCTTTGTTCTTGAAGTAGCGATAGAGGGCTGTTTTTGAGCTGCCTAAAGCCTCGGCCAGTGTGGTTAAACTGGTTTTAAAAAAGAACTCTTCCCCCCACACTTTGAAGGCTGTTTCTATTATCTGTTGTCGTTTCTGTGCGTGTTTTTCCATATCCCTTTGTGTTGGCTTAGAAGCCAAAGAAAAAGTTACCGAACGGTCGGTAACAGAAAATTACTCATTTTATCCCCACCTGTCAACACAGTTGTACGAAGATTGGTGCTAAAAGAGTCTTATTTCGTTTATTTTTAAGTAATAACTCTACGAAAGAAAAAAGATGTGATTATTGCTTTTCTTATCATTTGGTTGATAAGAAATTACCTATATTTTCACCACCAAGGTTCGTACAACTGTATAGGCAGGGAAAATTATGATATCATAGTCTTATAAAACTCTACCAATCTTACAAGGAGCTTTCTATGTCTACTACAACCCTAAGCGGAACCGCACCGGAAAATGTCTGGCGGTTTTTCGAAGAAATATCTCAAATCCCCCGATGTTCCCAAAACGAAGACCAGATTCGAGCCTACCTCAGCAATTTCGCTGAAACCCGCGGGCTTCAGCACATACAAGATGCAGTCGGAAACATCATCATCAAAAAGCCGGCCACCCCCGGACACCAACACGCCCGTGGAGTCATTCTGCAGGGACACATGGACATGGTCTGCGAAAAAAACTCGAACAGCGAACACGACTTCTCCAAAGATCCGATCAAACTGGTCAAAGACGGCTCCTGGCTCAAAGCCGACGGTACCACCCTGGGAGCCGATAACGGCATAGCCCTGGCTATAGCCCTGGCAGTTCTCGATTCAGACCAAATCGAACACGGCCCCCTGGAAGCTCTCTTCACAACCGATGAGGAGAGCGGCCTCACCGGAGCAATGGAATTAGACCCCTCTGTATTAGACGGCCGTATACTCGTGAACATGGACTCGGAGGAGGAAGACGTTTTTTGCATCGGATGTGCCGGCGGAGTTACTACCTCAGGCTGGTGCCCGGTTGAATGGAGCCCCACACCTCCCGGCTATGTACACTATAAGCTTTCGGTTACTGGACTCAAAGGTGGGCATTCAGGGGGCGATATCCATGAGAACCGCGGCAATGCAATCAAATTCGCCACACGAATACTATGGAACCTGCTGGAAAAGGTGGATGTACGGATTGCCGGGCTTGATGGAGGCGGAAAACACAATGCTATTCCCCGGGAATGCTTTGTCACATTCGTGGCCCCTGCAAACCAGCAGGATAAAACCCTTCAGATTATCGATGATATCCGAAACAATATCGCTGCTGAATACCAGGATATTGAATCTGAGCTTAAAATCAGCTTAGAGCATGAACAGACATCACCAGAAAAAGTACTCTCCCCAAAAGCTACATTCAAAGCCGTGAATTGCGTGTTCATGATACCCCACGGGGTTGATGAGATGAGCCGGACAATCCCCGGATTGGTGGAAACCTCCACCAATCTTGCTTCGGTTAGCCTCCAGGATTACGAACTACACATAGTCACAAGTCAGCGTTCCTCCTCGGCAAGCAAACGGGACAACATGGCAAATCGAATAACGGCAATTCTCCGTTGTCCCGGTGCGCGTGTCTCCTACACAGCTATCTATCCAGCGTGGACACCAGATCCTGACAATCCCCTTATCGAAGTATTCAAATCGATCTATAGTAAGTTAAACAACTCTGATCCTGAGTTTACAGCTATTCACGCCGGACTTGAGTGCGGAGTAATCGGTGATAAGTTTCCAGATATGACCATGATTAGTTTCGGGCCGGATTTACAGGAAGTTCACACCCCGAATGAGCAGCTCAGTATTCCGTCGGTAGAACGAATTTGGAAGATGCTGATAGAAGCGCTGAAAAAACTTGCAGAGTAGTTTTCTGCTGCAAAGTACTTTAAATTGCTGCCGCAATTTGCACTTGAAAAATTATCTTTCTATACTTTTCTTCAAGAGCGCCAGGGAAGTCTACCTTTTTTGGCGCCCAATCCTGTACCCTCTGCTATTGGCAGGTTAATGCGAGCGGGTAAATAATTATGAGGAGCTACTAAAATGCGGATAAAAGACATCAGCCTGAAACTGAAGATTCTCTTTATTACTCTGATGGGAATTATCATATTGGCATTTATCTTCTCGTTTCTCTTCACCCGTTCTATCGGCACCCAGGCGGAGAACAGCATCTTAGAAAAAAGTCGTGCCGTGGTCTTTACCGCAGAGGCTGCACGAGAAAATATGGCCCAAAAAATAGCTGATGGGGTGATTAAGGATTTCGAGACCCTCGCCTCCACCGGAGATAGAGATAAAATCATCCAAGCCGTCCCAATAATTACCGCCATTCGAGTAGCAGAGAAAAATGCAGACAAGGCTAACTATCAATTCCGCGTGCCGAAAGTCGCCCCTCGTAATCCGGACAATGAGCCTACCGAATTAGAGCTGCAGGTACTTAATGAGCTAAAGTCGGAAGGACTTGAAGAGAAAGTAATATATGAAGAGAATCAGATTCGCTACTTCCGTCCAATCAAGCTTACCCAGGAATGTATGACCTGTCATGGTGACCCGGCAGGAGAGCTCGACCCGGTCGGCGGGGTGAAAGAGGGCTGGAAGGTTGGAGAGATCCATGGGGCCTTTGAAATAATAAGTTCGCTCTCGGCGGCAAAAGACACCCAGAGAGCCGCGGCCTTCAATATCGGTGGCGTTTCGCTGGCCATGCTCTTAGCGCTGGGAACCGCCGTGTGGCTCAGTATCAAAGCCGTCACCAGGCCGCTATCTGAGTACATTCATAACTTCGAGCGGGTCAGTGAAGGAGATCTTACCGTTGAATCTAAGGTTGACTCAAAGGATGAGGTAGGCCGGCTCTCGGGCTACTTTAATTCATTTATCGCCAGCCTCAACACTATGATGGGCAGTATTCAGGATGTTACCGAAGACACCCGCTATATCAGCCAAAATCTGGCCTCCTCTTCTACCCAAGCGGCGGCTGCAATCGAGGAGATGCGTGCAAACAGTCAGCAAATGCGCAAAAAAATGAAAACCCTTGATGGGGAAGTGCACAGTTCGAAATCCGCCGCGGATAATGTCAAAGATTTTCTAACCAACCTCAGCGAACAGATAAGCTCACAAGCCTCCGCCATCACCGAATCATCGGCCAGTATCGAAGAGATGTCGGCCTCGATTCAAAGCATAGCCCGGGTGTCCGAAGAGAAAAAGCAAATTGCCGAGAACCTCGAACAAACCTCGGAGCAGGGGGAGGAGGAGATGCTTCAGACCCGCCAGCAGATGAAAAAGGTAGCCCAATCTGCCGATGTTATGCTGGAAATGATTGAGGTTATCGAGAGCATCGCCAGCCAAACGAATCTTCTGGCGATGAACGCCGCGATCGAAGCCGCCCACGCCGGAGAAGCCGGTAAGGGCTTTGCGGTTGTAGCCGATGAAATCCGAAACCTGGCCGAATCAAGCTCAAATTCAGCCAAAGAGATTGGAAGGTCCCTCAAAGAGGTCGTTGATAGTATCAGCATCTCGGAAAGTTCCACCGAAAAAACAGGCAAGATGTTTGAGAGCATGCTTAGTATGGTTCGCGAAGTCTCCAAGAGTATGGCCGAAATGCAGGACTCCACCCGTGAGCTCTCGGACGGCAGCAATCAAATTGTTGAGGCCCTCAATTCGCTGGTTGAAATCACCCAGGAGGTACAGGAATCTTCCGGAGAAATGGAACAGAGAGTCGAAGGGATAACAGGCTCCATGGAGAGGCTCAGCGACATATCCGCCGATTCGACCTACGGCATGGAGGAGATGGCCCAGGGGATCCAGGAGGTAGCCACCGCCGCCCAGAGCGTCTCTGAGGCCGGCGAGCAAAACTCCGAAAGCGTACAGCACCTCGAACAGCTGGTCTCCCGGTTCAAGCTGAAGTCAAGCAAGCTCAGGGCCGAGGCCGAAGCCCTACAACAGGCCCCAGGCCGAGGCCAGCCCCAGCACGATGCAACTAAAGCTGCCCATCCGACCAGCGCTTCCGGCGCTGCTGACTTTGAAACCGGCGTAGAAGAGGTGAAAGAGCCTGAGGTACCTAACGATCCTGACAGAACGTCTTAATCCGATGATTCAGGATCCCCGGAAAAGTCAGAAGTATTACACGTACTAGAAGTACCGGACAAAACTTGTTGCCCGGCGGCGTTTTGTCCGCACCCGATAAACACCTCATATGCCTGCGTGCCTTTATGCCTTCCTACCTGCGTGCCTATCTTCTTTGTGGTAGGGCCAGTACAGCCGCCCCTCGCTTACCTTGGCGATGGCTTGCCGGGGGCGAGGATTTTGATGGTGACATCTCCGCGGGCATACGTTTGACAGGCTAAGCGGGTGTGGGCCGGAGGTGTCCGACTATCAGTACCACTACTAAGTCGGACTCGCTCAGCTTCCTGCATCGGACTGAGATACTCATCGCCCTTCAGGATCTTGATACGGCATGTTCCGCAGACGGCTTTACCCCCACACAGGTGGGAAATAGCAACTCCGTTTTGCAGGAGGGTGTTGAGGATTGAAATTGCTGGGGAGAGGGGAATTTTAACTGTCTGCCCCTCAATTTCTAACACTGCTTTACGTACCTTGGTGTTTTTAATAAGCTATTCCCCTATGGTTACAACAATTATCATTGATACAGAATTATAAATACACAATCACACTCTGCACAAGCTCTTATACTGCTGTTAGCACCAATCTTCGTACAACTAGAGAAAAAATATTCAAAAAAATCTATACATTTTTAAATTTTGCCGATATTATAAGAGGGAATTGGAGCCCCTATATTATGAGTGATTTCAAACATTTGCTCCACGAAGCAGACATTTGTGAGCTGGCCTTCACCAGTAAGTATGATGCTCTTCACGAACTCATCACCTTTGCCGACAGTCTTACCTCTCTCCCAGATTCAAGTGAGTTTGAACACCAGATAAAACTAAGAGAAGAAAAGCAAAGCACGGGAATTGGCAAAGGTATTGCTATAGCTCATGCTACTACAAACCAGGTTCACAATATTAGGGTGGCCCTCGGGATTTCAAAAAAAGGGATAGATTTCGATTCTATTGATGGTGAACCGGTTCATCTACTTTTTTTGGTGGCAAATCCACCAGATACACAGGTGGAGTATCTCAGCGTTCTCTCTGCCTTGGTTCGGTTGTTAAGAAATGCACAGTTCCGGCAATCTATTATCTGCTGCTCTACCCCTCAAGAAATCAAAACTTTGCTTGACAGTTCGTTGGCCTATGAGATGTCGGCCTGATTATTTCTGAGTGTTTTTATAATGTATCCTATCTGAGCTGTTGTACGAAGATTGGTGTTTTTTACTATTTAAGTCTTTCAATCTAAAAAGATTATTATTACAATTAAATATAAGATGGATAAACTTTTATTCGGCATAAGATTACCAGAGGAAAAACACCAAGCTTCAACTAGCAGTGCAGGCAGGAAGGGTGGTTGTTCTTACTCATTTTTCACCGCCCCCTCATCAAATATCAACAAAACACGGACACACTAATACCATGGCTAAAGTACCCTACCAGATAGTAATGCAGCAGCTCCTCGAAAAAACCGCCGAGCTCACCATCACCGACAACGACCGCATCGTCATCTTCAGTGACCTTCACGTCGGCAACGGCAAGTCCCTCGACGACTTCCAAGGCAATAGCGACCTCTTAAAAGCCGCACTAAGCGATTATTACTATCCGCAAGACTACACCCTTATCCTCAACGGCGATGTCGAAGAACTTCACCGCTACTC
Organism: Spirochaetia bacterium; assembly: GCA_021736475.1. Lineage (GTDB taxonomy): Bacteria > Spirochaetota > Spirochaetia > DSM-16054 > Sediminispirochaetaceae > DSBN01. The sequence goes on from JAIPFV010000015.1 coordinate 26,785, forward strand.
CCTGCACGAAGTTCGCGCCCACTGGACCGACCTCTATGCCATCTTCGATTCATTCTTCCAAAAGAATCGCTTTTACAAAATATTTGGAAACCACGACTCCAAGCTGTTTTCCCTCTTTGAAGCTCAAAAACGCTATCCGCTCCACGAATCGCTTCACCTGAAGTATAAAAACAGCTCGCTCTTTCTATTTCATGGACACCAGCTCTCTTATTACTATCAGCGATTCAACGACCTAATGGGAATCATCCTGCGGATAATCGCAAAACCACTACGCATCAAGCATTACTCCGTAGCCCACGACAACCACAAAAAATTTACCATCGAGCGACGCGCCTACGATTTTGCTAAAGAGCACGGTATGGCAGCCATCTTAGGGCACACCCATCGTCCACTATTCGAATCCTTGTCCAAAATTGACACCCTCAACTACCAAATTGAAACCCTGCTGCGCCGCTATCACAAGGTCAGCCAAAACGACCGAGACAAAATAGAAGAGGAAGTTCGCTCCCTCAAACAGGAAGTTGACCGGCAGGAAGCAAAAGAAGGCAAAGAGCTGTCTATCAACAAAGTCTACAGCGACGCTACCGCCGTGCCCTGCGTATTCAACTCCGGCTGCGTCATCGGCAAACGGGGCATGACAGCCATTGAAATCGCCGACGGCCAAATAAAACTCGTCCACTGGTTCGACTCCAACGTTGACAAGAAATACATCCGCGAAGATCTCGACAACACCACCCAGCTGAATAAGAGCGATTACTTCCGTACCGTGCTCAAAAGTGACGACCTGGACTACATTTTCACCCGCATCCGCTTGCTCACTTAGACCGTTTGCTTCCTTGCTCACTTAAAGCTTGGGATAGACCGTTGGCTGGACTGTAGCCGGATCACTTAAGCAACAGGCGGATTAGCCGAGGCTGTAGAAGAAGGGAACCAACAGGGGCACCAACATGGACAGGAGCGCGCCGTTGACAATCGAAAGGGGCACATAGCCGGGTCCGCAGCTGCGTTCAATCAGAGGAAGGGTTACATCCATGCTCGTCGCCCCGCCAACCCCGATAGCGGCCATGGGCATATTGAGGCGCGCCAAAAAGGGAATAGCCAGCAGGGCAATCACCTCACGGATGACATTGATCAAAAAGCCCGCCGCCCCAAGCACCGGATCACCCATCTCGCTAATCAGCACCCCCGACAGAGAGTACCAGCCGAAACCTGCTGCGAGGGACAGCGCTTTGCCTGCCGGCAGCTCAAATGCCCCCGCCAGGGCTAAGCCCCCGCCCAGGGAGCCGAGCATAGTCAGAAGGGGCACCAGAAAGGTCGCCGGGTGCAGCATCGCCCGCTTAAGATCGACCTCGTTGCGCACCATCTGCACCCCTATCAAAAACAGCAGCGCATACAGCAGGTAGGTGGTGTACTCTTCCCGAAACCAACCGAAAAGCGGCACAAAATAGCCGGACAAAAACCCCGCTACCACCAACAGGAAAAGCCGGAAAGGTTCACTCAAGCCAAATGCCGGTGGCACGGCCTCCTGCGCTGCCGGTTCGGAGGAGCGGCCGTCAACTGCAGGCTCGGCTGTCCTTTCCGCCGCCGGTGTTATGCCCGGTTTTTCTGGGCCCGCTGATGGCTCTGAGCTCGTCGACCGGCTGCCGGCGGTGCTGCCAAGCTTGCCGGTTATCGCCATTAAGGCCAGCAGCAGCACCAGGGTTCCTAGAACCGTGGCCACGGCAAAGGAGAGGGACAGCAGGCCGATTCGCATCAGCTGCTGGGTGATCGATTCGAGCATTCCGATCCGCAGACCCATCGAAAACAGCAGCAGCGCCAGGGCGGTGCTCATTATCCGGTCCAGGTAGCCGGTCTGCGGGATCAGCTTGAAGCGGGCCCCGGCCATTCCGGCAAATAAAAACAGAAAAATGATCAGCAGCGAAGTTAAGGTTTCCATGGGCCCACTTTACACAAAAGCCGGCCATCACCGCAACAACCTCCACGCTTCGTACCAGCCTGATTCTGGACCAGGCTGGGGGGTACCGCCTGGCCCTGAACCCGGTTTGCGGGATGGAGATAGCGGGGGGAGGGGGATTTACCGGCTGTGTGATGGGGTGGCCGGGAAGCTCGCGGTTAGGGGGGCGGGTTAGGGGTGTGGGTTAGGGGCGGGCGTTGCCCTGCTAGGGAGAAACATGTATACTTTTTGCATGACTATTATTCCTGCAATTGATCTGTTGGACGGCAAGTGCGTGCGGCTTTACCGCGGCGATTATGCCCAGTCCACCGAGTACAAGCTTGATCCGGTTGAGGTGGCCGCCCAGTTTGTCCGTGAGGGGGCGCGACGCATCCACTTGGTAGACTTGAATGCCGCCCGGGGCGGAGCAACCGACCGGAGCAGCAACAACCGTAAGATTATTGCGGCGATACGCGCTACGGTGCCGGAGGCGGTAATTGAGGTGGGCGGAGGTATTCGCAGCGCCCAGGATGTGGAGGAGCTGAAGGGTATCGGTGTGGATCGATTGATTGTGGGGACCGTCCTGGTTCGCCGGCCGGAGCTGGTGGAGCAGTGGGCGGCCCGGTATCCGGATACGTTTATCGCCGGCATCGATGCCAAGGACGGGGAAGTGCGGATTTCCGGATGGGAGGAGGGCTCGTCCCTGACCGACACCGAGGCGGCACGGCTGGCCCGGGAGTCCGGGGCGGTGAGTATTATTTATACCAATATCCAGCGGGACGGTACCCTGCAGGGGCCGGATATCGAGAACAGCTTGATGGTGGCCGACGCCGGGGGGCTGCCGGTGATTATCTCCGGCGGTATCCGGGGGACGCAGGATTTTGAAGAGATTAAGCGGATTTCCGCCGACCGGATTGCCGGGGTGATCACCGGCAAGGCAATTTATGAGCAGCGCATCAAGCTCTCCGAGGTGATTGCCGCCTACCAAAGCCCAACGATGCAGCACAGCGAAGGGTCTCTGGTCTGGTAAAATTCTGCTGATGAAGAGCATTTTTTATAAAATTTCTTACATTAATTTTTTTGATAAATAGAGGTGTATGATGGATCCGCAGACAGTTCAGGAGATTAAGCCGCTGGTGATTCGTACGGCCGAGGGCGGGATTTTGGATGTGAGCCTGATGAGCCCGAAGAGTCACTCGAAAAGTATCGAGCGGGATGAGCTGTGGCATCTGCACCGGCAGACGGGGCGGACCCTGCCGTACAGCGAGAGGGTTGATCTGCAGGAGCTGAAGGCGCGGGAGAACTGGTACGAGGCGGTGGTCATTGTGACCGGCGGCGAGCCAGCGGAGCGCGCGGGAGCCGGACAGACTAGGTCAAATCAACAGGCCGATCAACAGGCTGCACAGGAAGCCGCTCGGGAGGCTGCGGAGCTTGAAACTCCGGCGGCTTTGCGGCGAGCCGGCCAGAATCAACACCAAGCTCACAGCATGGACAGCACTTTTACCCAGGCTTATCAACACCAGGCTTCGGAAGAGGCGGAAGAGCAGGAGCAGGGGCAGGAGCAGGGGCAGGGGCAGGCTGCGGCAGCCCAGGGCGGATGCGGGCAGGTGCTGGAGAGGCTTGAAGCGATTGTGGAAGAGCGGCGGCAGACGATGCCCGAGGGTTCGTACACCACCCATTTGTTTGCCTCGGGGGCAGAGAAAATCCGCAAAAAGGCGGGTGAGGAGGCGGTGGAATTGATTCTGGCCTCCTCCCGCGATCAGATTGTGTATGAGGCGGCGGATGTGCTGTATCATATGTGTGTGCTGCTGGTCTCCGAGGGCATATCCTACGGCGAGGTGTGCAGCGAGCTGCAGGAGCGCCACGCCACTGGTTAAGCCTGTGCCGAAATAGCTTAAGCCTGTTTCTCCTGGCTACGGGCTGAAAAAGGGCTGGTTGAGCCGACTACAACCGAATACATTGGAGAAGAGACTATGCGAAAACCCTATTTAGAACGTTTGCAGGACGGAGTATTTTTGTTTGATGGAGCGATGGGTACCATGCTCTATGACAAGGGTATTTTCGTAAATCAGTGCTTTGAAAATACCAACCTGACCGCCCCCGAGACGGTGCTCGAGATTCACAGCGAGATGGCGGCAGCCGGGGCGCAGGCTCTGACTACCAATAGTTTCGGAGCGAACCCGATTCGGCTGGCCAACTACTCCCTTCAGCATAAAACCGTCGAGATTAACCGCAAGGCGGTGGAGCTGGCCCGGTCGGTGGCCGGCGAGGAGCTGTATGTGGCCGGATCGGTGGGGCCTCTGGGAAAAACACTGGCGCCGGTGGGATCTCTGACCAAAGAGGCCGCCCATGAGGCCTTTGCCACCCAAATGAGGGCCCTGGTTGAAGCCGGGGTGGATCTTCTTATTCTTGAAACCTTCAAAAATCTGGAAGAGCTGCTGCTGGCAACCCGCACCGCCCGTGAAATAGCACCGAACCTGCCGATTCAGTCTCAGTTCAGTTTTCGCCCGCACCGCAAAGATACCAGCGAAGAGGACATTAGGTGGGTTTTCTCGAGCCTGGAGAGCTCCGAGGCGGATATCATCGGGCTTAACTGCTCCACCGGCCCCTCCTACATGCTGGATATTTTACAGAATGTCTCTGATATTGTATCTAAGCCCCTGGCGGTGATGCCGAACGCCGGTTTTCCCCGCGAGTTTGAAGGCCGGCAGCTGTATATGGCCTCGCCGGATTATTTTTCCGAATATGCACTCAAGTTTCTGGAGGCCGGAGCGGCGATTATCGGCGGCTGCTGTGGAACCACTCCCGAACACATCCGCAAGATGGGCCAGAGCATTCTGTCCTTGGGGCGTGCCAAACTCGGTGTCAAGCTGCACAAAACCGCCAAGGAGCGGGGCGAGCTCGCCGGCGAAGGCCCAGGCAGTGGCACCTATGGCAGAGGGCCTGCCTTGATCGAACCGGTTCCCCTGGCCGAACGCTCCAAACTCGGCCAAGCACTGGCGGAGGGAAGCTGGATTACATCGGTGGAGCTCGTACCTCCCCACGGGGTGAGCCTCGAGAAGGTCATCGAGAAAGCCCGTCGACTCTCGGAGAAAGAGGTCGGCTGTATCAACATCCCCGACGGCCCCCGGGCATCCAGCCGCATCTCGGCCCTGGTTACCGCGATCGAAATTAAACGGGCAACCGGGGTGGAGCCGATGCCCCATCTTACCTGCCGAGACAAGAATATTATCGGTATTCAGTCCGAGCTGCTGGGCGCCCACGCGGCGGGCATTCAGAACCTGCTGCTGCTGACCGGCGACCCTCCGAAGGTGGGCAATTATCCCGATGCAACCGGGGTCTTTGATATCGACTCGGTAGGCTTGCTGAGCCTGGCCCACAATCTGAACCGCGGAATCGATCTGGCCGGCAAACAGCTCCCCAGCCCCACCAGCTTTGTCATCGGAGCCGGGGCCAATCCGACTGCCCCGATCCTCTCCAAGGAGATAGACCACAGCTTCCGCAAGGCTGAAGCGGGGGCGGAGTTTTTTATTACCCAGCCTGTCTTCGATGTGGCACTGCTGGAGTTTTTCTTGGAAAAGATTAAGCCTACCGGAGTACCGGTACTGGCCGGTATCTGGCCGCTGTCGAGCTACCGCAATGCCCTGTTCCTGGATAATGAGGTTCCGGGAGTTTCTATCCCCAAGGATATCCAGGAGCGGATGCGGCAGCACACGGAGAAGGAGGCGGCGATTCAAGAGGGGATACTGATTGCCCGGGAGATAATCGAGGCCATCCGTCCGCATATCGCCGGAGTGCAGGTAAGCCCGCCCTTCGGCCGCTTAGAGACCGCGCTGCAAGTGCTGGAACCCCAAGCTTCTCCCACAGATAACCCTTGAAATGCAGAACACTTGAAACGGATAACTTTTATTCTTACCCTTAGGGTGACGAATCAATGGATGGATCGGTTAATGGATCAGGCACGAGCAATTGCTAAGCCGGCACGGGTTGAACTATTTAATTTTCGTCCGAGCCTGATATAATATGCTTGTTATAAAGAGATTGATATAATTCGATTTTAATCGCGTAAATGCGAAATTTGAGGAGGTCTTCATGGATATTGATGCTTTGAAAGCGTCCGCCTTGAGCGTCCGCGCACTTTCGATGGACGCAGTCCAAGCGGCAAACTCCGGACATCCCGGACTCCCGATGGGATGTGCTGAGCTTGGTTCACTACTGTATGGTGAAATACTAAAACATTTCCCCGCAAACCCCGACTGGGTCGACCGCGACCGTTTTGTTCTTTCCGCTGGTCACGGCTCGATGCTGCTGTATTCACTGCTGCATCTGAGCGGCTATGACCTGCCGAAGGGACAGCTGCAGAAGTTCCGCCAGGTAGGCTCCTTAACTCCCGGGCATCCCGAATACGGCTTGACCACCGGAATTGAAACAACCACCGGCCCCTTGGGCGCCGGCTTCTCCAACGCAGTAGGTATGGCCATTGCAGAAACAATGCTGGCCGATACCTTTAATACAGATGTCCACCAGATTATTGACCACTATACCTATACTCTGGCCGGGGACGGCTGCATGATGGAAGGGATAACATCCGAGGCGGCCTCGCTGGCCGGGCATCTTGGTTTGGGCAAACTAATCGCCCTGTATGACTCGAACAGTATTTCGATTGAAGGCAGCACTTCGCTGGCCTTCACCGAAGATGTAGCCGCCCGCTTTGAAGCCTATGGCTGGCAGGTGCTTAAGGGTGATGCCTACGATCTTAAACAAATACAGCAGCTGATTCAAAAGGCCCAAAAGGAGTCCAACAAACCAAGCCTGATTGTGCTCACCTCGATTATTGGTAAGGGCTCTCCCAATAAAGCCGGTACCCACGGGGTACATGGCGCTGCTCTTGGGGATGATGAGATAAAGGCCTCCCGGGCCGAACTGGGCATCCCGGCGGACCAGGACTTCTATATCGACCCCAAAGCAACCCAGTATTTTGCAGGCAAACAATCGCTATGGCGTGAAGAGTTTGAAGAGTGGAACGAAACTTTTAAAGCCTGGGCGACAGAAAACCCGAAACTGAAGGCTCAGTGGGACATTTTTATGGGTGAGGCTGCTCCGGCGGAGGTTGAGTATCCCGACTATGAAACCGGCTTTTCCGAGGCCAGCCGCAAGGTCAGCGGTGCGGTTCTGCAGAAGCTGGCCGAGGCCATGCCGAATTTAGTAGGCGGCTCTGCCGACCTGGCCCCATCGAACAATACCGAGCTGAAAAACCACAGCCACTACGACCGTCACACCCGTGAGGGTCGCAACCTGCACTTCGGTGTCCGGGAACATGCGATGGGCGGGATTACCAATGGTATTGCCTTGCATGGGGGACTGCGCCCCTTTGCAGCTACCTTTCTGGTGTTTTCCGACTACATGCGACCGGCGGTTCGTCTGGCGGCTCTCATGAAGCTGCCGGTGGTTTTTATCTATACCCACGACTCAATTTACATTGGCGAAGACGGGCCCACCCATCAGCCGATTGAGCAGCTGGCTTCGCTGCGGACAATTCCGGGGCTCAAGGTGCTTCGTCCGGCCGATCCTCAGGAGACTGTTGAGGCCTGGAAGATGGCCCTCGAGCATACCGACGGGCCCACCGCCCTGGTACTCACCCGCCAGAAACTTAGCACATTTGAGAAGGCCGATGCCCGGTGGCGCGCCTCCATGCGCACAGGAGCCTACATCGTGAAAGAGGCCAAGGGGGCCAAAGATGCCGAAGGATCCTCTCCCGAGGTGGTGATACTGGCTACCGGTTCCGAGGTTGGTATGGCACTGAAGGCTGCCGAACTCTCCTCGAAAAATGTGAGGGTGGTGTCTGTCACCGATCTGCATGCTTTCGATACCATGGATCCTGCCGAACGCGAAAAGCTTCTGCCGGCTTCAAGCCGGGTGGTGGTAGCTGAGGCGGGGGTTTCCTCCGGCTGGGGCTTGTATGTAACCTCCCGAAGTGATTTGTTTACAATTAATCGGTTTGGCGAATCGGGGCCGGGTAACGAGGTAGCCGCTCATATTGGCTTTACCGCAGAGAACTTGGCGAAGCTGTGTGATGGGTAGAGATTAAAGAGGTATAGGAGTTAATATATTTATTCGCACAACAGGCACTCTAACCTGTTGTGCGAAGCTTGGTGCTCTCGCTATACTAATTAGCCATAAATCGCTACCAGTAAAGCTATTAGAATTTCAGGAAAAATCTTATTACAATAAAATACCACCGTACAAGTCTTTAGCTAAGCCAAAACACCATGCTTCGTACAACAGTTAAGACAGGAAGAGCAGTCTCTCGATATTGGTACGATGCCGCAACTTCACAAAAAACACCCCTCTCTCCTGCTCATAATACCACCCACCAACATCGTAGGTTTGAAAGCGCCGATCCCCGTTCCACGGCTGCCCGTACATCTCCATCCCACTAAAGGGCTCCAACCCGCGAATAATCACATAATGAGTCTCACCGGCAGCAAAATCAAAAGTGATCTCGAACCCGTCGGCTCGCTGTACCGCACCAACCGCCCTTGCACTTGTCCATACCCGGACATTCGGACCCAGCTCCTTTTGAAGAGATACCACCCGCGGAAAATAATTGTTTTCGGATAGGAAAGGGTAGAGCCGGGAAGGGGTGATGCGAGAATCAGAAGAGGAAAAGCCTTCTGCAGATACAGTAATCTCCGCCGGAAGAGCCCCGCTCTCATCTGCAAAGGATAAAGCGGAAATGAGCATCGAATTACCAAGCCTACCGGCAAACCCCGCAGCTATCCGATCATTAGATTGGCGCTCATTGGATTGACGATCATTGGATGGGCCCTCATTGGATTGCCCCGCGCCTAAAGCTTCAACCGCACCCTCAGCCTGCAGCTGGGCATATTTTTGCAGTGCCCGTGCAACCTTAATCTGTACCAGAGGATCAACCACTAATTGTGCCTCACCCCCGGCAGGGGAACTACCCGAAAAAGAGTGATACAAAAGCTGCGAATCAACCCGTGAAATATTGGCCAGAACCTGTTCATAGCCATAGGCAGCCGATGCTGCTAAAGCGGGAAAACGCTCAGGAAAAGAGTCCAGGGCTTCAACCGCAGTCACAAACAGACCGGCCGCCGCAGTTGAATTATTCAAAACCTGAGCATCCACATCACCGAGCACGCGATCCAATTCAGCCTCGAGCTCCTGGTCACCGGCAAACACCACCGCAGACAGCAAGCCCGGATAATCAGCAGTTCTCACCGCGCCTGAAAGCAGCTGCCCCGGATTTTCAGAAATCTGTCGCCCAGTCTCCCGCACAAATTGTCTCTCTCTCTGGAAATATGCCTGTTCAGCATCTAACATATTATCTTCAAAAGTTGCAGTATACCAGGAAGCATCCTCAGCCGCCTCATCAGCAACCGACTGCAGAGCCCCAAAGTCGACCCCAGCACCGCGGGCCAGCGATTCAGCCGCTGTGACAGTGGCCGCTCGTCCATCAGCCTGTCCAGGAGAACTCTGCCAAAACCGGAGCATATCATCTACTACCTGACCCAGACGATCCTCCGCCATTTCCAAGGAAGCAGCGCCCCCTCCACTAAGCTCTTCGCCTGAGCCGCTGCTGGAATCACCGGCATCTTCAAAAAACCAGTACGCAAGCGGGTTGGAACCCTCCGGAAGGGGAACCGCACACATACCATGAAGCACCGCTTCTGTAGCTTCGTCTCCAGATTCGTCTATAGTCTCGTCTCCAGTAAGAGCTGATACCCCGGTAAGAGCCGAGAGACTTACCATAAGCCCTCTATCCGGCTTATCAAACCTAAGCTGCAGGCCTGCATCCACCTGGGTAAGTGAATTATTATGGGCCAGCAGCAAGCGGCTTCCATCTCGATCAATTTCGAATAGCGGCATGGACCGCTGAACCGGGCGAATATCTATCTCCGGCGAGGCTGAAAAGGTGAGCACTGGACGGAAGTCATCATCCCCTTCCGCATCTTTATGATACAAAACTGAGTATCCGCTAAATCCATCTTTAGCGATCAGCTCCAGACGGCCGCCGCGGGATAGAATAAGGACAAAGCCGTTCCCGCTAGTCCTCACCGAGCGAATCGGAATACGGTCGCTGCGGCCGGTGGCATCCTCAACCGGGACTCCGGCGGATAAGTCGGTGCTCAAACCACCGAGAGACACGGTAATCCGGCTTATCTGCTGACCCAGCCCGCTATCCTGGCGATAGCGAACCATCACAGGACCAACCGATTCAGTAATAACCCGGCCGCCGATATCTTGCAAATGCAGGTTTATGAAACCTATAATCAAAACAATATAAATTAAGGGAATAAAATAGTATCTTTTGGGTAACTTACTTTTCATGTTCGTTAATAACTCCTAAACTTGCCGCGTTATTTTAGCAGTGTAACTCGCTTAAATCAACCTTGTTCATTTTGTTCTCAGTTAGTATAGTGAGTCCCACAGGACAATAGTACCGGAGGTTTCTCATCAATGCAAAGAGAAAAACGAATCAGCCCCTTAAATCGCATCCATAATTTAATATTTTTACATATACCACAATCGAAAGCCGGGACGGCAACGCCGAAGACTTATCCACGCTTATCTCGCCCAGACCATGCCAAGCCGGGCTGTTCCCCGTTCGCCCTCTCCCCGTTGTTCCTTACCCTGGTCATGACCGCAGTCTTGCTCAGCGGCTGTGCAGGATTGCAGGGCGGCCTGGGGAAAGGAGCCCCCGATAAGGAGGCCAAAGCCTCCGCCGAAGAGGAACAAGCTGCCGGACAGGAAGAAGCCCCGCAGTTGGAAGTCGATCCCTATCAATCCATTAGCAACTCCATGGCCGCCGGCGATCCTACCGAGGCAGTTAATAAGTTTGAGCAGGCCTATTCAAAGGACCCGAACAGCCCCGAAACCCAGCTGCTGTACTCAAGCCTGCTGATAAGCGTTGGCAAAGCCGCCGAGGCTGAAACAGTCCTGCAGAAACTGGTCGAAAACGAGCAGGCGGATGCAGATGCGCTGTACAATCTGGCCCTGGCGAAGGGCATGCAGGGCAAAGCCGCCGAACAGGCCACTCTGCTGAAGCAGGCCATCGACAAAGACCCCGACCACGCCCCGGCCCATGCAACCCTGGGCGAAATCTACCTGGAGAAAAAGGAACTGGACAAAGCCCAGCAGCAGTTTGCAAAAAGCATCGACGCCGACCCGGACAACTTTATCGCCCGCACCGGCTATGGCCATGTGCTGATTCGCAAGAAGAAATACGAGGAGGCGGTCACTCAGCTCGATAGAGCCGTGGAACTGAAACCCAACTACCCCTTCTCCTATGTGGACCGGGCCAAAGCAAAATCAAGCTCCGGCGACATCAACGGCGCCCTGGCCGACCTAACTGAAGCCGTCAAACTCGATCCGGACCATTACTGGAACTACATCGACCGGGGGAAACTGCGTCTGTACGTCAATAACCTGGAAGAAGCCTATGCCGACTTTAACCGCGCCGCCGAACTGCGGCCCGATTACTTTCTCAGTTATGTATACCGTGGCGGGGCCCACGAGGATCTTGATAAAACCGAAGCCGCTCTGGCCGACTACCGGAAAGTAGCCGAACTGCGGCCGGATTATTATCCTATATATCAACCCTACGCGCTCCTGGCGTTTGAGCGGGAAAACTACACCGAGGCCGCCGAAGCCTTCGCCTCCCATTATGAGCGTTATAAAGAGGACCACGGCCACGGCCTGATGGCCGCCGCCAGTTACTACCTGGCCGGAGAAAAGGAAAAAGGCGACCGCTACATCAAAAAACACATGGACCAGATGCCCCGCGAGACCTACCTGTACGACGTGGCCCGCACCTTTATCGAAAAAGGCTACGACAGTTATTTAATAACAAAACTTAACTCTGAACATAAGATCACCATCAAAACCCGCGCTCTGTTTTATGCAGCCCTGTATTACGAGCTGCAGGGCAACCTCGGATTAGCACGGAAATATTACCTGGAAGTCGACGAGGCAAACATCTATGGCCTCATCGAAACCCGTTTAGCCGAAGCAAAACTCGAAAACGCCTTCGACGAGCCCTCCAATCCGGAAGATCCGGCCCAACAGGCCAATCCGGCAGACTCAGGCAAAGCGGACGAATCAGAGAGCCCCGCCCCTCAGGGCACCGAAATTGAATAAGACACACAAGGAGACACCCCAAGTGGAAAACAAAGATACACATAAAAAAGAAGCCGAATCGGCAAAAAAACCGAGCGCACCCGATGGCCCCGCTGCTGCCCAGTCCTTTGAAGCCGAATCGGCAACCCAGCCGGCCGAGCCAGACTCTCAAGAAAAAAACTCCGCTCCCGCCGGCAACACTGCCGAAGGCGCCGCCGGCCAGTCCGCAGTTTCCCCCGGCGCCGGCAGCCCCGATCCCAACAGCCAGTCCCCAGGCGGCAGCTCTGCCGAAAGTGCTACCGACGCCCCCTCAAGCGACAGAGCTACCCCCGGCCAGCCCACAGGCGGAACCGCTGTCAAAGGCGCAGGCGGGCAGTCCCCCCTCGCCAAGCCCGAGCTGCTTCCCTCCGACACCATCACCCGGGTCACCCTGGGCGAGCGGGTGATCACTCTGCTGGGCACTGCCCATGTTTCACGTGAAAGTACCGAAGAAGTAAAGCGGGTCATCCACGACGAGCAGCCCGACCACGTCTGTGTGGAGATAGACTCCCAGCGCTACAAAACCCTCAAGGAGGGCCAGGACTGGTCCAAAATGAAAATCAACGATGTCCTGCGCCAGCGCCGCGGCTTTCTGCTGCTGGCCAACCTGGTGCTCACCTCCTTCCAGCGCAAACTCGGAAAGCAGCTGGGCACCGTCCCGGGCGATGAAATGAAAGCCGGAGTGGCCGCCGCCGAAGAAGCCGGCATCCCCTTCACCCTGGCCGACCGCGAAGTGCAAACCACCCTCCGCCGCGCCTGGGCCCACTCCTCCTGGTGGAATAAGCTCAAAATGCTCTCCTCGCTGCTCGCCTCAATCTTCTCCAACGAAGAGCTCAGCGAAGAGGACATCGAAAACCTCAAACGCAAAAGCGCCCTAGACGACATGATGGACGAGCTGGCCGCCTTCCTGCCCTCGGTCAAGGAAGTGCTCATCGACGAACGCGACCGCTATCTGGCCACCAAAATCTACCAGGCCGAGGGCCAACATGTGCTGGCCGTCATCGGCGCCGGCCACGCCCCGGGCATCGTCCGCTGGCTGCAGGCCCTCCACCAGGGCACCGCCCCCACCAAGCTTGACGATATTACTCAGGTACCAAAAGCCACCAAGCTCTCTAAAATCCTGCCGTGGATCATCCCGACCATCGTCATCGGTCTGCTGGCCGCCGGCTTCATCCGCTCCGGCTGGGACCAGGGCCTGCAAATGTTCCTGTACTGGGTCGTCGTCAACGGCACCCTCTCGGCCATCGGCGCCCTCATCGCCCTGGCCCACCCGCTGACCATCATCCTCTCCTTCCTGGCCGCCCCCTTCACCTCCCTCAACCCCACCATCGGCGTGGGCATCGTCACCGGCCTCTTCGAAGCCTACATCCGCCGCCCCCGTGTCAGCGACTTCGAAAACCTCACCGAGGACATCCTCACCGTCCGCGGCTTCTTCCGCAACCGCTTCACCCACGCCCTGGTCGTCTTCTTCCTCTCGAGCATCGGCAGCGCCGCCGGCACCTTCATCGCCTTCCCCTTCCTGCTGAGCCTCTTAGCCT
>JAIPFV010000103.1 GCA_021736475.1 Spirochaetia bacterium
ATTACCTCCATTTTTCTATTCTAATATTAGAATAGTATTATAAAAAAAATTAGTGCTGGTCTATCCAGCTTATTTCCGCATCTATAAGACAAGTGGATCGGTCAATAGCCATAGCAACACGGTCCTTCCGCTTGCTGCTATGGGGAATCTCATTCTGAAACATACTCTTGAGCTCTTGAAGGCGTTCCCGGTATATACGCATACATCCGCGGAACTCTTCTTCCTCCAGCACATCTGATACCACCAGAGCAACTCCAAAATCATCCTTCCCCTTTGCCGGATGTGCAAGCATCGTCTTCACCTCGTTACGGAGCTCATTTTTCCCATGGCTACTGATCTGATACATTTTCCTCTCGGGCGAGCCCGGTTGCTTGTTATGGTACGCTGTCACAAGCTCTTTGCGCTCGAGCTTGTTCAAAATACTATAGATCGATGAGAAACCGATATCCGCCCACTGACGAATTCGATTCTCTTCGATAAGTCGATCCAGCTCATACCCGTACATGTCTTTACTCATTAAGAGCCTTAGAATAACTACTTCACCATGGGTCATATCATTTCACCTATTCTTCTATTAGAATAGGTGAAAATAAGCAGAATGTCAATACAATTTTTCATGACTTTAATTCAGACTTTAATTCAGCACCTCAGAACACAATGGTCATGGTATTGTTCTCGTCTCCGACTGATTCACAGGTGGCTCCTATCTGGGCCATAAGGGCTTTGATGATGTCCCCTTCAGTGCCGAACTCTTCAGCTGTGCACTCGCTATGAAAGATATTCGCCTTCGTACCGGACACTGTAAGCTCCGCCGAGCCTCTGAAGCTTCTTAGCCTGATAGCCAACCCGCAGTCCTGGGCATCGACTCTGTTCATTAGGTTTGAAAGCAGTATGGTAAGCAGCATTCCTAGGGGCAGTGCAACATCAATATGTTCTTCCCTATTGTCCGCTTCAACAGTAAGTCCTTTGGTATCGAAATTATACTTCTCGGCAAGATCTAACCCCGCCTCTCTTACCAGTCGCCCTATATTCAGAGTCTGTCGGTCGAAATTCATAAAGAACTTGTTATTTATGAATGCCATGGTGTTGATAATATCTTCTACTCTTTTCAGCCCATCTGCCTTGCCCACCGAACCGTCGCTCAAATACAGATTAAGAAAGGCTCTAATCACCGACAGACTATTTCCAATTCTATGATGCATTTCAGCAATCAGATATTCGTTCCTTCTCTGTAAAGAGACTATTTTCGAGTTATTCTTATCAGCATCGGTTACATCACTCACAAAACCGATACTCCCGGTCACAATCCCTTTCTCATCTACATAGGGGGAAGCCGCAACAAACAAATGGCGCCTGCCTCTGGAGGGGTGGTTAAAATAGATATCGTATTCAGACGGCCGCCCTTGGGCTCTCTTTTTCAACTCTTCTTCAAATTTCCCTCTATTTTCTTCGTCTAATAAATCGAGCACAGATAGACCAATATTCTCAACCTCGACACCGAGCACAGCTGCACCGGCTTTATTCATAAATGTTATATTTGCCTTAGGGTCGAGAATAATCATACCCTCTTTGATGTTATCAACTACCTTCTGATACTGGGCTTTCGATTTTTCTATTACCTCTTCCGAGTGCCTCTGCTTCGTGTAGAGTGTTTTGATAGAGCCGAAGGAGTATGCCACACCAAAACTGACCACGGCTCCCCCGAGATGCCAGATAAAGGGATGCTGGGATATCCCGGAAAAACCGTGTACACTAGTAACGACAGCAAGAAAAACCACATTTATACCCGCTACCAGTAATCCCGCTTTCATACCGAAAAAGGCGAACAGTATGACCGGGATAATGAAAAAAATGGCTCCTTGCGTGATTACCTCGTAATCAATGAAAGAATATGTTAACACTGCTATATAAAGCATAGTAGCTAAATAGCCGTAGAGTTTCTGCCTTCGGTTAATCAGATCAATAAGCCATACCATGTTGTACACAGCCCGTCCTTGTTATACCTATTGTAAGAATTGGGTTTATTTTAAACTAATTTAGTGATTTGTCAAAAGGTATTAAAGCCCCCGCGGCGCTAACCGGCGAGGGCCTTTGGGAAAAATATTTCAGAGGTAGAAAGCAGGGCTTGGAGCGCTGCCGGCGCCTTTACTCGGTCCGCTCTTTCTCCAGAGCCCGCTGCAGCAGCACGGCGCCCAGGATCAGAATGCCCTTGATCAGGTCGTTGACAAAGGCCGGAACCTGAAATGCCGACAGGATCGCATCGATGGCATACAGGATAACCGCCCCAAACACCGAACCCTGGATAAATCCGCGCCCCCCGGCCATGGAGGTGCCGCCGATTGCAACCGCGGCAATCACGTCCAGCTCGAACATCTTGCCGGCGGTGGACACATCCACCGAACCAAAACGGGTAATGTAGAGAAATCCGGCCAAGCCGGTCAGAACTCCGGTAATAGTGAATATGGCCACCTTCATCAACTTTACGTTAATACCCGTCAGCCGGGCGGCCTTTTCGTTGGAACCGACCGCATACACATAGCGGCCGAACCTGGTTTTCGTCATCACAAACCAGACAAAAACTGAAATAGCTATAAAGCAGATGACCAAATAGGGAATCGGGCCGAGTTTCCCGTAGCCGATCGTCCGCAGCTGATTGAAATAGGCATCGTTGTCAACAATCAGCGGTCCCCCATCGCCAAACTGGATGGTAATCGAACGGTACCCCACCAGTGTCGCCAGAGTCACAATAAAGGCAGCTACCTTGGCCAGTCCGATAAAGATTCCATTGAACAGGCCGAGGATAAACCCCATTCCAACACTCGCCGAAAGCGAAAGGAACACACTGGTGGTGGCATTGAACACCACCACCCCGGTTGCTGCGGTAAGGGCCAGCATCGAGCCTACCGAAAGGTCGATGTTCCCTGAAATGATAACCAGCGTCATTCCCAGAGCGATAATACCGATAAACACAGACGATTTCAGCAGGTTTATCAGACTCGCCGACGACAAAAACTGTTCACTGGCAAACTGCCCGATTATAAGCAGCAGAAGCAGGGATAGTATGTAGTTGTGATCTATCAGAAGTTTCTTCATGAATCCGACACTCCGTGCAGCCGCGCCCGATCCCTTGCTCGCTTTTAATTCAGTATTCATACCCTCAACTCACCTTCTTATTTGATCCGGTTGCGTAATACATCACATCAACCTCGTTCATCTCTTCCCGGGAAAACTCCTTATTGAGCTCCCCTTTGTACATCACCAGACAGCGGTCCGCAATTCGCTCAATCTCGGAATACTCCGAGCTGAACACAATCACGCTTTTCCCTTCCTCGGCTAAGTTGGTAATCAGCTCATAAATCTCGAACTTTGCGCCCACATCAATCCCCTGAGTAGGGTTGTCCAGTATGTAGACCTCCGAATCCAGTCCGAACCAACGGGAGAACACCACCTTCTGCTGGTTCCCTCCACTGAGCGAGGTAATCCGGTTATCCGGATTATCAGTTTTAATATTGGTAATGCGCTTATTCTCTTCAAAGCGCTGCCTCTCTTCACGCCTGCTTATATACAGTTTCTTGTGCTTACTGGTAAAATAGGCCATCGACAGGTTGTCCATTATGGAGAGGTCCTTGAGAATCGAGCGCTCCTTACGGTTACGCGGGACCATGGACACCCCGGACTTCATTACCTGCAGAATGGAGGCCGACTGAATTTCCTTGCCCTTCAGTTTGATTTTTCCGCCGGTCACATCTCTGGCCCCGAACAGGCATTCGCTCAGCTCTCCGCGGCCGTCTCCGAACAAGCCTGTCACAGCCACAATCTCGCCCTTGCGCAGCGAAAAACTAACATTGCGAAAATAATCGCCGCAGCTGAGCTCCTCCACCGCCATCACGATTTCATTTTCATTGACGGCGTTCGACTTTTCGACGGTTTCATGCACCAGGCTCCGGCCCACCAGCATCTCGGTGGCCTGCTGCTCGTCGATGTCGGCAAAGTTGCCGGTGGCCACAAACTTGCCGTCCCGCAGCACCGTATACCGGTCGCAGACGTCAAACAACTCCGGCATTTTGTGGGAAATATAGATGCAGCTTATGCCGTCCGCTTTCAGGCCGCGCATAATTTCGAACAGCTTTTCGATCTCCTCATTGGTAAGAGCGGTGGTCGGCTCGTCCATAATAATTAGGCGGCACTCGAACAGCAGCGCCCGGGCAATCTCGATCAGCTGTTTACGGGAGGTATCGAGGTCCCTCACATACACCGTGGGGTCGATATCAAGCTCCAGTTTTTCCAAAATCTCACGGGAGCGCTCAATCATCTCTTTTTTCTTCAAAAAGAGTCCGCCTGCAACCAGTTCATTATGCAGAAACAGGTTTTCGTACACCCGTAGATCGTTGATCAGGTTCAGCTCCTGATGAATAAATCTGATTCCCAGATGGGATGCTCTCACGGGAGTCAGATGGGAATGATCCTCGCCATCTATCAGAACTTGTCCTGAATCCTGACGCAGGATCCCTCCCAGTATATTCATCAAAGTTGATTTTCCGGCACCGTTTTCCCCGAGCAAGCCGTGGATCTCCGCATCACCGACGCTTAGAGAGACATCCTGGACAGCTTTGACCGCGTCAAAACTCTTATAAATATTCTTCATCTCCAAATGCATGTAATCAGCCCTTCTCCCAACTTGATTTGAAAGAGCCGGCAGCAACAACCGCCGGCTCTGACATTATACGGGAATGTAATTTAATAGAAGGAGTAGCGCAGAGAGTACACCGGACCTTCCATGAATTCCTTGTAGTTACTGTTGTCCACCACCTCGGTGGCTACCAGATGCATGCCGGAAACTTCTTTTCCTTCCAGCACATCGATTCCAAGTTCAATGGCCTGAACAACCATGGCCGGAGAGAAGGAGAATGTCACTATATCAATTCCCATCTCTTTATAACGGTCATACATATTCAGCAGCTCCCTGGGCGCACTTACTGCAGATACCAGTTGTACATTCAGGTCCGCATTTCCGTCATACCCTTCCAGTGCTGCCAGCAGTCCGAAAGCTACATCGGCATCGTGATTAAAAATCGCCCGAATACTTTCGACCTCTTCGGTAGAGCTTGAGTTAAGAAAGGTTTCCAGCTGGGTCTGGGCAGTGTCCTTGCTCCAGTTGGTCACATAGTCGTTCACCCGCACAAAGTTATCATCGGCGGTTTTCCAGAATCCGTCTGAACGCTGTTTCGGAACACTCGAGTTGTCGCCCTTGAACTCCAGCATATTTACCTTACCCTTGGCAAGCTCGTCTTTGAAGTATTCATTGAAGTAGCGACCGCTCTCTTCACCGATGGTAAAGTTATCCCCCATCAGTTCGGCGGTTTCATCAAAATCACTGATGAGCCGGTCGTAGATAATAAGTGGAATACCTGCATCCACAATGGTCTGGGCAGAAGCCTTCAGCTCGTCGCCGTTGTGCGGCCACAGAACTACTGCGTCCACGCCCTGGGCAACCACTGTATCGATCTGGTTCGACTGCTGAACTATATCATCAGATACCAGAAAAAGGTGGTTATACCCGCTCTCTTCGGCCAGCTTTTTAGTCGCATGTTCGGCGTGTTTGATGCTTTCACCAAGGAAGCCGTGGTCGGCGCTGGGCATTATAACCGCTATAGTTTTCGATCCGTCGTCCTGTTGTCCGCCTGCAAAAGCAAAGGACAGACCCACCAGGGCGATAACCAGCAAGAAAATAATCTTCTTTGTCATCATGTTCTCCTTTTTTGAATTCCGTATAGAATTCTTTTTTTTATTTATACAGCTCTCAGGCTGTTAAATCCTGCATTGAAACAATCGGCAGCTGCTTTGTTTCGGGAACCGTTAAGGACGTCTCCCCGGAAAAAGCGTAGCCCTGCTCGGGGCTCAGCGGCCATATCATCGGTTTGATAAACGAGAGACTGGCTTCAAAGCCCTGCTCGATGGCAGCCTCGTTTTCAGTTCCCTTGGAATTGGCCCCTTCGTTCTCGATAGAAAACACCCCTTCGTAGGTATGCTGCATCAGATAGTCGATAAAACTGCGCCAGTCCATGGAGTCGGAACCGCCGAATCCGGGAACCATCGCCTCGTAGGAAAAGCGGTCCCATTCGTGGGCCGGCACGGGAACCCCGGCGGCCGCAGCCAGCTCGGCGGATACCTGCTGCTTGCCGTACACATTCCCCCAGTGAATTGAGCCGGCATCGCGCTTCATGCGGGTGGCCTTTAAATGAACGGTCTTAATCCGGCGCATGTCGCTGTGCTTCAGCACATCCACCGGGTCCACAAACTGCCATATATCGTGGCTCGGGTCGTAGGTTTCTCCGTGGGCCGGGCTGGGAATGAGGGTGTACATAAGTTTTCTGGCCGCCAGGGTCGCCGGCAGATTGTTCATGGTGTTGCTGTACCCGACCTCCCGCCAGCCCTCCATGGGGCAGTTCTCATATACAACCGTTACATCAAGCTCCTCGGCATAGCGAATAATCGGTTCAAACACCCGTTTATACTCATTCAGATTCTTTTCGAATGCTCCCGTCTCAGCATCCCACCGGTGGTTGTAGCCAACAAAAGTACCAACCGTAATGCCGTTCCGGTTCCCGCCCATCAGGGCCGCCATCCGGATCAGTTTGAGCAGGTGGTTCTGATTTTTCAGCCGCTCGGCCTCATCGCCGCCAATCAGGTTCTCGAAGGCTCCGATGGAAAAGCGCAAGCCCTTGGACTGAAAGGTTTCCACAATCCGCTTGCCCTGCTCCGAAGTAAAGTCTTCATAGGGCAGATGGGTGGCTACATGATCGCTGCGGGTTCCGTCGCTTCTGAACACACACAGTTCCAGACCCTGCATTCCCATCCGTGTGGCACTGGTCATAAGCTGCTCCAGCGACCACTGCGGAAGGGCGGAGCTCATCATCCATACGGGGTTGTTCATACCACCACCTCGCCTACCGGTCGTACCTCGGTCCACTCACTCTTCTGAGCGCTTTCGATTATTGCCTCGCAGAGCACCATCTCCGCCGTACCGTCGGCCAGAGTGGGATAGTCGGCCCGGCTGCCGTCGACCCGCAGTTCGAGCAGGTCTGAATAGAACTCACGAATCATGTACTTTATGGTATCCCCGTAGCCCTCCTGGTGCCCTCCCGGAAAGGCGGACATGGAAGCCGGCCGCTCATGCAGGAGCGAGGGGTCTTTCATCAGAATTTCGTTAGGCCTGTCGCGATGGCCGATCTGTATCTTGTTGGGGGATTCCGAATCCCAAGAAAGGGAGGCCTCGGTGCCCATCTGCCGGAACTCCATAAAGTTTTTATAGCCGGCCATCACCTGGCTGACCGTCAGATTGCCGATAACCCCGTTCTCGAACTGCAGCATAATCTGGGCGTAATCCTCGGTATCAACTGTATAGGAGATATAATCCGAGGTATCCTTATCGCTGCCCTTAGAGAAGGTGATATCCTTCCCAGCGGCACTCTTTTTGCGGGTATCGTACATACGGCCGAACTGGGCAAACACCCTCTCTATCCGCAGTCCGGTCACATACTGGGCCATATCCATCCAGTGGGTGCCGATATCGGCCACCGCCCTGGATTTTCCGCTCAGTCTCGACTCCATCCGCCAGCTATAATCGTTGTCGTGTTGGAGCCAGTCCTGCAGATAAGACCCCTGTACGGCGAAAACTGAACCGGTAAGTCTGTCCAGATTCCGACAGCGCATCTCCTGGACCATGGGGTAGTAGCGCAGGTTATAATTGACCGCCGCTTTTAGGCCCTTTTTCTCCGCCAGCTGCATAAGTTCCCGCGCTTCATCCGCGGTTAAGGCCAGGGGCTTCTCACAAAGGACGTTTTTGCCGTGATTCAGACACTCCTTTACCATCGGATAGTGGAGGTAGTTTGGAGTGCAGATATGCACCACATCGATATCGTTTCTTTTCAGTAGCTCGGTATAATCGCCGGTAAAATCGGGAACGTTCAGTTTGGCAGCCGCCTCGGCCGCATCTTCTTTAGAGGCGCCGGCAAGTGCAACCAGCTCCGCTAACTCGGGGTTTCGCCTTACAGCTTCAGCGTGCACCGGCCCGATAAATCCGGTACCTACAATCGCAACTCTTAATTTCTTCATTTATAACTAACCTTTAACCATTTGTGAGTTAACTTTACACCTGTATATTTCATCTGTCAACAATTTTGTTTCATTACTGCACTTATATGTTTTACACTTGCTTATTGATTTTTTAGCAGTTCCAGCATACTATAGAGACAGTATGAACCCTAAAGAGATTGCTACCCCCTATACCACCGCCCAGATATTCAACATCATCCGTCAAAACGGAGAGATTAATAGAATGGGCATCACCGAAATCAGCGGTGTCTCCAAATCGACTATTTCTCATCAAATCAATAAGCTGCTGAAGTTGGGGTTCATCGAAGAGAAGGCCCCGTTAGACAGCAGTCAGCGTAAACTCAAGCTGAAAATAAGGGGAGAGATCGGGCATGTAGCCGGTATTTTTCTGGGAACTACTAAACTTACTATCATCATCTTTACCCTGGACATGCGGATTGTAGCTGAAAAAAACTACTTCCTCGATTCAATCAGTGAACCGGAAAGCTGCAACCGCGAAATTATCAAACAACTAAAGACGCTCTGCCAAGCGCAGCACATAGACAGCCTGTGGGGTATTGGAATAGGCTTCCCTTTTCCGGTGAACTTCCGCGAGGGAAAGCCCGACTCGCCGCCGAACGTACCCCTCTGGCACGGCTACCCGCTTAAACAGCTCTACGAACAGGAGTTCGGCTGCCCGGTCCTGGTTGATAACGATGTAAATGTAATGGCCCTGGGCGAGGGGTATATGGGCTGTACCCAGAATGAGCCAAACTTTCTGTTTATCAAGGTCGGTACGGGTATCGGTGCCGGACTGATTGTCGACGGCATAATCTACCGGGGGGCCAACGGATGTGCCGGAGATATCGGCCACATTGCAGTGGACGGAAGCAGCGTCCAGTGCCACTGCGGCAACCGGGGCTGCCTGGAGGCGGTTGCCGGTGGCAAAGCACTAGCCGCCAAAGCCGAGCAGAAAGCCGCAAGCGGGGAGAGCCCCTTCCTGGCAGCCCGTCTAAAAGCGAATGGTCACCTGAAGGCAGTTGATATCAACGATGGAGCGATCGAAGGCGACCTGACCTGCATCCAGCTCATCAAAGACGCCGGCCACGCGATTGGGGAAGTATCGGCCAAGCTGGTCAATTTTTTTAACCCATCCTCCATTGTCGTCGGCGGAGGGCTATCGGGTTTCGGGAACCTCTTTATCGGCGCAATTCGCGAATCGGTTATTCGACGTTCACTCCATCTGGCCACCTACGAGCTGAATGTCTGCATCTCCGAACTCAAGCAAAAATCCGGCCCTACCGGTGCCGGTACCCTCATCCTCGACCATATTTTCTCATCGGAAGAGTTCAGCACTACCCTCGAGAGACTGCCCTTCACCACGCCTCATTCTTCAGCCAACTCAGTACAAATTTAGAGCTATCCTCTCGCAATTCGCGCTTCCCCTCTCGATGAATCGGGTTTATCATAGAGGAAAGGGGGTACTGCCATGAGAAAAATCATGATGGTAGTTGCTATATCGCTCCTTTGCCTGGCCGCTGTGATGCAGCTTACGGCTCAAACTTCCAACTCAGACGTAGATGCAGACGCAAAAGAGATTATCGCCAAAATGACCGCAGCCATGAACCTGCTGGCCCAGGACGTGGAGGAGATGTCGAGTCCCGAAGATTTTATCGAGGCTTGTAACCGCTATACGGAAACAGTGGAGGCCTACGGAAAGAAGATGTTTGGCCTCATCAAGGCCCATCCCGAATGGGGCGAAAATCCGCCGGAAGAAATGCAGGCGACTCTGGACGAATACGGTGAAGCGCTGCTGCGCTACGACCCAGCCTTGAGCGCAATTACCAGATACGCCAACGACCATTACGAAAGTGAAGCAGTCCAGGCGGCCATGAAACGCCTCAACACAGCTGTATACAATATGTACAGATAGAGGCTCACCGAACACAGACCTTGAGCCGACCAAAGGCCTCAATCCACTGGCCACGTACCGTATCGGACAACTCCCACTCATCCACCGCAACCTTGCCATAATAGGAAGAGGCGTTGATAAACTGTACTGAAGTACCGTTCACCGCAACTACCAGGCCTCCGTGACTAATATAGCCCTCATCATATGTGATAAAGATCAGGTCTCCGGGTATAACTTCTTCTACACCGATCCGGCGTACATTGTAATCGTACAACATCTGCATACTTGCATCAGACACCGCCCCATATCCGTCATAGAACAAATCCTGTCGGCTAAGTGCCTGCCAGTAAGCCCATACAATCAAGCCGGAACAGTC
>JAIPFV010000104.1 GCA_021736475.1 Spirochaetia bacterium
GGCGGCCGAGTTTTTCCAGGGCCTGTTCAAAGCGGCTTTTGTGGGGGCTGGACTCCTGGTCCTCCGGCTGGGGGGCTGATGGGTTTTGGTCCTGGGCTGGGGTCGCCGACCCGGTTTCTGACTCGGGTGGGGCTTTAGCGGGCTCGGGGGGGCTGGGGGAGGTGGGGGTTTGGTCTGTGGCAAGAGCATTTTTTTCAGATTGTTGAGGAGGAAGTTCGCCGACAACAATGCGGAGGTCTTGGATGTCGAGTTGGGGAAAGTCGCGCTGGATTTTGCGGAGGATGGGTTTGGTTTTCATTTGGAGGAGCTGGACCCAGCCGGGGTGGTCGGCTTCGATGATGAGGACGCGGTTGCGGATGTCGCGGGGGCGGGTGTGGGCGGCGATGTTGATGCCGGCGAGTTGTTTCCAGCTGGAGAAGAAGCTGTGGTATTGGTCGGCGCGGTCGATTTGGGCGTCGTTGAAGTAGGTTTTGAGGATTTCGCGCACGCCTTTGGGGGTTTGGGTGGTGCCGCGGCCGAGTTCGGACCAGTCGGGGACGGTGCCGGGGTTGTCTATTGGGTCTCGTTCATTTTTTGGATCCATCCGTTTTCCACCCAGTATACTGCTGTTTGATCGTGTGGCTCGCCCTCGCCTAGCGCCCCCTCGCCTTGCTCGAGCTCCAGGTACTTTTCGTCGGGCAAAAAGGTGAAGAAGGCCTGTTCGTACTCCGGGAGCTGGGCCAGGAAGCGTTTGCGGCGCTCGCTGTCCAGTTCTAGCAGGACATCGTCCAGCAGTAAGATTGGCCGTCGGCCGGTTTTTTCTGAGAAATAGCGGCATTGGCCTATTCTCAATATAAGCGACATGAGGCGCAGCTGTCCAGTGGAGGCGATGCGGGCAAAATCGGTTCCGGCCAGGCGGAAGATAAACCTGTCGCGGTGGGGGCCGCTGGAGGTGGTGCCGTAGAGGAGGTCTTGCTCGCGCTTCTCTTCCAGCAGGCTGCAGACCTGGTCGATACCTGTGGGCCAGGAGGGGCGGTATTCGATGGAGAGGGGGTCGGAGATGGTGGATACTTTTTCGAAGATTGGTGCTACTACCCGGTTGAAATCGTCGATTAGGTCGGCCCGGCGGCGCTGGATTTCCAGGCCGGCGGCGGCCAGCTGCTGATCGTAGATGGGGATCAGGTCGCGGCGCTGTTCTTTGAGGGCGAGGTTGCGCATTTTCAGGATTTTGCGGTAATCCCGCAGGGTGTCGATGAACAGCGGGTCGAAGAGGCTGAGGGTCTGGTTGAAAAACCAGCGGCGGCGCTCGGGCGGGCCGTTTATGAAGTAGATGTCGTCGTGGCTGAATACAATGGCCGGCAGGTGCGAGATAAGCTGCTTGCGGTCGTGGATCCGCTTGCCGTCAAGCTCGATAACTTTTTCTTTTGTGTTTTGCTTGGCGGGGATTGGGGCGAGTGTGGCAGCTGCGCCGGCGGAAGAGGGGCCGCCAGCGCGGCCGAGCTTAAAGGCCACCGAGCCTTCGATGTAATCTTCTTCTGGGCGGGCGTAGCGGCCGTTCAGGGCCATCTCGCGCGTGCCGTGGCTTATGAGCTCATTCTCCCGGGTGGTGCGAAAACTGGAACCGTAGGAGAGCAGATACACCGCCTCCAGAAAATTGCTTTTTCCCTGGCCGTTCTCGCCGACAAGAAAAATCCGGCGGGCCTGCAACGGCACCCTTTGGTTCTGGAGGTTCCGGTAGGAGTAGGTGCTTATCGAAGTAAATCCCATCAGTGCATCATCTGTGCATTTAATCTAACTGCATCGGCATGACAATATGGAAAAAATCCTGTTCCGGCTTGGTAAGCAGAGTAATGGCCTTGTTCGGTTCGGTAAAGCGAACCAGAATCTCTTCGGTGCTGATTACCCGCAGGGGTTCGGTCAGATACAGGTAGTTGAGGGCCAGGGTCATTTCCGGACCTTCGTAATCGCACTCAACCTCTTCCTTGGCCACTCCAATTTCACTTTCCTCGGAGGTGAGGGTGATATTCTTCTCCGACAGGTTCAGGTAGATGCGGCGCGACTTCTGCTCGACCAGCAGTGCCACGCGCTTGAGGGCTTCCTCGAACTGGGGTTTGTTGATGCTAATTTCGTATTGCTGCTGTTCCGGAATAACCCGCTTGTAGTTTGGAAACTGGCCTTCGATCAGGCTCGATGATATCCGCTGGCTGTCAAACTGCATAAACAGGTTCTTCTCGCCCACCGCCACACGCAGGTTTCCCTCGCCGCTGGCAAGCTTGCGCAGCAGCTGCAGCACCTTCGGCGGGATAATCACCGGTTCAAAATCGGGGATTTGGTTTTCAAATTCCCTTGAGATGTAGCTAAGCCGCCGGCCATCGGTGGCAACCATCGACAGGCCGCCTTCCCGATTTTCCAGATATACTCCGTTCATAAAATAGCGGGTCTCATCGTCGCTTACGGCAAACAGGGTCTGACTGACCATTTCGATTACATCTTTCTGGGGGATTTCAAAGAACTGATCGTCGGCGATCTCCTGGAGTTCAGGAAACTTGTCTCCGGCGATGCTCTTAAGCTGAAAGTTGATCTTCTTGAAAAGCGGTCGTATCAGCAGTCGATTGTTGCTTTGCTCAAACTCTATGTCCCCATCCGGCAGAGAACGAAGGATTCCCAAAAACTTATCACAAAATACGGTGGTGCTGCCTTCTTCGGCTATGTCCGCAGGAATCTGGGTTTCAAAGCCCACTTTTAGATCGGTGGCTTTGATGGTGATGGTGTTGTTTTCAGCTACCAGCAATACATTCGAAAGGATTGATAATACATTGCGGGTTGATATTATTTCCTGGGCAATTGCGATCTCTTTTTGAATGGAATTCTTCTCACAGGTAAACTTCATCCTTCTCTCCTATATCTATGTATCTTTTAAATAATAATCAGTAATAGTAGTAATAGGGACTGTGGAAATGTGCATAAGCCTCCTAACTGTACCTACTACGGTAGATTATCATTCTGGAAAACTCAATAACTTTCGTGCAGGTTTATGCACAAAAACACAAGCAGCCCGGTTTTCACACATTCAATACCCGGATACTCACAAGCTATCTACCGGGTTTCTATCGGGTGCCGTACTCCTTTATCTGGCGGATAAGCCGCTGAATGGTCGGCTCCAAATAGGGATCGGCCTGCATCCGGCTTTCTATGCGCTGGCAGGCGTGCATTACGGTGGTGTGGTCCCGGCCGCCGAACTCCAGTCCTACCTCGGTTGTGGAGTATTCGGTGATCTCGCGGGTGATGTACATGGCTATCTGCCGCGGAAAGGCGATGGCCTTGGTCCGTTTTTTGCCGCGCAGATCGTAGGGCGAAAGGTTAAAATAGTCCCCCACCGCCCGCTGAATTATTTCTATGGTAATGTTGCTCTGCTTCGGGCTGGAGAATACATCCTTCAGCTGCTCCTGGGCAATGTCCACGGTAATTGTTTTATTGAGGATGTCGCTGTAAGCCATGAGCTTGGTGAGGGCGGCCTCTAAATCTCGGACGTTGGTGGTGATGTTCTTGGAGATGAGCTCGATTACCTTCTCGTCAATGGCGGCCTTTTTTTCATCTACCTTCCGCTTGAGAATGGCGTAGCGGGTTTCAAAGTCCGGCGGCTGGAGGTCTACATTCAGGCCGCGTTCAAAGCGGCTTCGCAGGCGGTCGGTGAGGTTCTTAAGCTCGGAGACCGGCCGGTCACAGGTAAAGACCATCTGCTTGTTCGAGTCGTACAGGGCGTTAAAGGTGTGGAAGAGCTCTTCCTGGGTCTGATCCTTACTCTGCAGAAAATGGATATCGTCGATCAGCAGCACATCCACGTTGCGGTAGCGGTTTTTGAACTGATGATTTTTCCCGTCCCGGATGGCCTGGATAAACTCGTTGGTAAAGGTCTCGGCGGTCACATACACCACCCGTGTTTTATCGGTGGTATTATGCACATAGTTGCCGATGGATTGAATCAGGTGCGTCTTGCCAAGCCCAACCCCCCCGTAAATGAGACAGGGGTTATACGCGGTGCCCGGGTTCTTAGAGATGGCGATACACGCATTTGCCGCAAAGGAGTTGTTATCGCCGACGATAAAGTTTTCAAAGCTGTAATCGAGGCGCAGCTCGTTATGCTTGCGCATAGTCATCTGCCGGCTTGCGTGGGCTGTCTGTGCGGTTTGTGCTTTGTGGGCGGTCGGCTGCGACAGCTGGGGCAGTGGCTGGCTCCGCGAGGAGGCAGTATGAGCAGCAGTTTGGCCTGCCGACTGTGAATGCTGGTTTGTCTGTGCAGCCGGCTGTGAATGCTGTGCGGCCTGCTGGGCCTGCTGGTTTGTGTGGTCTATGTGGTCCGCCTGCTGTCCAGGCTGGGTTGTGTGATCCGCAGGCTGACCGCCAGACTGGGTGGCAGGCTGGCCGGCAGGTAGTCCAGGCTGGTTACGTAGAGGCGCCGGATGAGCCTGCTGCCCAGCAGACTGGGTTTGCTGTAGCATGTGGGCGGCCGGTTGGTCCTGAGTAGACTGTTGGGAAGGGCTGCTTTTTGCCTCGCTCCCCGCCTTGCTATTTGCGCGGCTGGAGTGATCGGCGGCAAAGGGGCTTGCATGGCTTGATGACTGCGCACCCTCTTGAGAGGCGCCCTGGCGAGGAGCTTGGGATGATGCGCTGCCGGGTACCTGGAGGTTAGGGTGGTTGGTCGGGTGGTCGCTATTCATAGCATCTTTGTTGTAGTTTGACTTATCCACAACCTGGTGGTCTTGTTCGCTGTGCTGTGTGCCGGCTGAATGATCTGCCGGAGGCTGCAGTTTCACAATTTCAAAGCTTACTTGAATGGACATTCCGGAGAGGTCAAAGAGGGTATCCTGGATGATTTTCAAATAGCGCTGCTTCACCTGATCCCGATAGAAAGATGAGGGTACAGCAAGAATTATCTCGTTCTGCCGGGATGCGTAGTACTGTATATTTCGAAACCACATAACATATTCTTGTTCGGAAATATGCGCTCGTACCTGATTCAGCGCCTCTTGCCAAAAGACGCTATAGTCCCATTGCTGTGTGTCGCCTTCCATCTAATACTCCACTATGATATACACTTAATGCACAAGTTATCCACAAGCTTGTGAATAATATAAGAAATTATATAAATCTCTTATATGTCTAACTTTAACAAAACACAAATTAGTAAGTTGTTTTGATAAAAGAAATTATTAGAATTTGTGCATCAAATATTAAAAAACTCAATTATTATAGGTGCATAATTTAGCAGTTCTTTTATTAATATGCCATAGAATTTGGAATTTATCCACAAGTTTTCAACACTGCTGTACGAAGATTGGTGCTCCAGCTAAGCTAAACCATGAAATGCTAATAAATTAGGAAAATCGAAAAATTTCGCCACCTCTAATATCCCACCGGCTAAGGGGTTACATATCCCAGAGCACCAAGCTTCGTACAACAGGTTTACTTTTAGGGCTGAAAACGCTATAATTTGCCATTCACTTAAACGAACTACAGGTAGATTAAAAATGCACGATCAATATTCCGCTCAGCACATTCAGGTACTAAAAGGACTGGATGCGGTGAGAAAACGCCCGGGAATGTACATCGGGTCAACCGGCCCTGACGGCCTCCACCATTTAGTATACGAAATCGTCGACAACAGCATCGATGAGGCCCTCGCCGGCCACTGTAATAACATTACAGTCAAAATCGGTAAAGGCAACATAATCACCGTCGAAGACGACGGGCGCGGCATCCCGGTCGACAACCACCCCATCGAAAACGTCAGCGCCCTGGAAATAGTCATGACCCGACTGCACGCCGGCGGAAAATTCGACAAAGACTCCTACAAAGTCTCCGGAGGGCTCCACGGCGTCGGCGTCTCGGTAGTCAACGCCCTCTCCAAGTGGTGCGACGTCGTCGTCCACAAACAAGGCACCAAGTACTACCAAAAATACGAGCGGGGAGTGCCCCTCATGCCCGTAGAACCCCAGGGCGAAACCGACCGCATCGGCACCACCACCCGCTTCCTGGCCGACCCCGAAATATTCGAAACCACCGACTACAGCTTCGACATACTGGCAAACCGCCTGCGCGAACTGGCCTTTCTCAACAAAGGCATCAAAATAAGCTTAACCGACGACCGCTTCCCCCAGCCCAAAGTAAAAGAGTTCATGTTCGAAGGGGGCGTCAAATCCTTCGTCAGTTATCTCAGCGAAAACAAGAAGCCCATTCACAAAGAGCCCATCTACATCGAGGCCACCCGGGAGAACGTGGAAATCGAAGTAGCCATGGAGTACAACGAAGGCTACTCGGAGAGCATCTTCAGCTTTGTAAACAACATCAACACCCGCGAAGGGGGAACCCACCTGGTGGGCTTCAAAACCGCCCTCACCCGGGTCTTTAACGACTTTCTGAAAAAATCCAAACATGCCAAGAAAATGGACGACAGCCTCAGCGGCGACGACTGCCGCGAAGGGCTCACCGCCGTCATATCGGTCAAAGTACCCGAGCCGCAGTTCGAAGGGCAGACCAAAGCCAAACTCGGCAACTCCGAAGTAAAGGGCATCGTCTCCTCACTGGTCTACGAGTACCTGACCTACTTCCTAGAAGAAAATCCGGCCATCATCGATAAAATCCTGGAAAAAGCAGTCATGGCCGCCAAAGCGCGCCTGGCCGCCCGCAAGGCGCGGGACCTCACCCGCCGCAAAAGCTTTCTCGAAAGCTCGGGCCTGCCCGGCAAACTGGCCGACTGTGCCGAGCGCAACCCCGCCCTCAGCGAAATCTACATAGTAGAGGGAGACAGTGCCGGCGGCAGTGCAAAGCAGGGCCGCGACCGGCAGTCCCAGGCCATCCTGGCGCTGTGGGGCAAAATGCTCAACGTAGAAAAAACCAGGGCCGACAAGGTTCTGTCCAACGACAAACTTCAGCCGATCATCGCCAGCCTCGGCGCCGGAGCCGGCAAAGAGTTTGATGTCAAAAACCTCCGGTATCATAAAGTTATCATCATGGCCGATGCCGACGTCGACGGATCGCACATCCGCACCCTGCTGCTGACTTTCTTTTTTCGCTATATGGTGGAGATGCTCGAAGGCGGATACGTGTATATCGCCATGCCGCCGCTGTACAAAATTACTTTCAAGCGCCGCGACTATTATGCCTACAACGAACGCGACCGCAGCCGTATCCTCAAGGAGCTGGACGTCGGCGAGGACAAAGTCGGCTTCCAGCGCTACAAAGGACTCGGCGAGATGAACCCCGACCAGCTCTGGAACACCACCATGAACCCCGAAACCCGCAACATCATGCAGGTAAAACTCGAGGACGCCGTCGAAGCCGACCAGATGTTCTCGACCCTCATGGGCGAACACGTCGAGCCCCGCAGAAAGTTTATCGAAGATAACGCCCTGCAGGTCGTCAACTTAGACGTATAATTTTTTCGTAGATCAAGTGCTAAAGGCACGTAGAAAGAGTAAAGAGTAAGTAGAAAGATATAGATAACGTTATTTGAAAATTTATTTTTTTTGGGTTTGTTTCTGATTACCACACCCACTGCAGTGTCCGCCGCCGGGGCCAACGCGAAATTCCGGCCGGGGCTGTCCGTACAAGCATTGGTTTTCAGTGTAAGCTGAGGCTGTCCGTACAAGCTTTGGCTTTCAGTGCAAGCTGGGGCTGTCCGCCCAGGCCTGCGCCAGAGGGCCAGACCAAGGCTGCTAAAGCTCCTGGCCAGCGCCCAGCGGCAGAAGGAGGGACCAGCGCCCAGCGGCAGAAGGACAGACCAAGGCTGCTAAAGCTCCTGGCCAGCGCCCAGCGCCCAGCACGATGGGCGGCATCAAAGCCGGAGCACAGAACCGGGCTGTCGATACTGGCCTGTCGGCGGGACGGTGAATCAGAAACCGATCTCAAAAAAGTTTTATATCAATAGGATATAATAAACCGCACCGTCTGTGTGGAAGGCGTAAGGCCTTAGGGCTAAGGCACGCCGAGCAAGGGCCCTTAGCGCAGCAGATTCATTGAGCGGTGTGTTCGTATAGATAAGCAAGGAGTTGAGCTGTGGAAGAGATCAGAGGCAGAGTAATACCGGTCGCGATAGAGGACGAAATCAAGGAGTCCTACCTCAACTACGCGATGTCGGTTATCGTCAGCCGGGCCCTGCCCGACGTGCGCGATGGACTGAAACCGGTACATAGAAGAATCCTGTATTCAATGAGCGAGATGGGGCTGCGTTCCAATCAGCCCTACAAAAAGTGTGGACGTATCGTCGGAGATGTACTGGGTAAGTTTCACCCCCACGGTGACCAGTCTATCTACGACGCCCTGGTGCGCCTGGCCCAGCTCTTTTCCATGCGCTACCCGGTAGTTGACCCCCAGGGTAACTTTGGCTCGGTAGACGGCGACCCGCCGGCTGCCATGCGTTACACCGAGGCACGCATGGGCCGTATGGGCGAAGAGATGCTCACCGACATTAAAAAAGAGACCGTTGACTTCGGCCCTAACTACGACGATACCATGGAAGAGCCCTTGGTTGTTCCCGGTGCCTTCCCCTATCTGCTGGCCAATGGAGCCAGCGGAATTGCCGTCGGTATGGCCACTAACATCCCGCCGCACAACCTGCGGGAGATAACCAATGCAATCACCGCCTATATAGATAACCCGGACATCCCGGTAGATGACCTGATGACCCACATGAATGGACCGGATTTTCCTACCGCCGGCATCATCTTCGGCCGTAAGGGAATCCGCGATGCCTATCGCACCGGCCGGGGAAAAATCACCGTGAGAGCCCGCTGCAACCTTGAAGAAACCAGCGGAGGCAGGGAGCGGGTAATTGTTACCGAACTGCCCTATGCGGTGAATAAGGCAAACCTCATCATTCGCATCGCCGATCTGGTGAAAGAACGCAGGCTTGAGGGTATTTCAGACTTGCGGGATGAGAGTGATAAGGGCGGCATGCGCATTGTCATTGAACTCAAGCGCGGGGCTGTAGCTAAAATAGTGCTCAACAATCTGTTCAGCCACACCCCCATGCAGCAGAACTTCAACGTCAATGCACTGGCCCTGGTAGACGGCATGCCGAAGCGGCTCAACCTGAAAGAGATGATTCACTATTTCGTCCGCCACCGTGTGGTGGTTATCACCAGGCGTGCCCAGTTCGATCTGCGCAAGGCCGAGGAGCGGGAACACATCCTGGTCGGCCTGAAAATTGCTCTGGATAACATCGACGAGGTTGTTCAAATTATCAAGAGCTCCAGCAATGCAGAAGATGCCCGCACTAAACTTATGGAGCGCTTCGCCCTCTCTGAGCGGCAGGCCCAGGCCATCCTTGATATGCGTCTGCAGAAACTCACCAGCTTAGAGACGAAAAAGATCGTGGAAGAGCTGGAGGAGATCCGCAAGCTGATCGCCTATCTGCGGGATCTGCTCGCCAGCGAGCAGAAGATCCTGGCGGTGGTTAAAGAAGAATCTCTGGAGATAGCCGCCAAATACGGCGATGACCGTCGCACTGAGATCGTCATAGACGAAGTCGATGAGATCAATATAGAGGACCTGATAAAGAAGGAAGATATGGCAGTGCTGCTGTCCAACAAGGGCTTTATCAAGCGGGTTCCGGTCTCAAGTTACCGCAGCCAAGGCCGCGGGGGAAAGGGATCCTCATCAGCCAGTTTGCGAAATGAAGATTTTATCGAGCACCTGTTTATCGCCAATACCCACGATTACATCCTGTTTGTCTCCAGTGCCGGGAAAGCCTACTGGGTGAAGGTACATGAGCTGCCGGAAGGTTCGAAGACTTCCCGGGGCAGCCATATCAAAACCTTGCTGCAGATTTCCGCGAATGAGGAGATTACTTCGGTGATTGATCTGCAGGAGTTTAGCGAAGAGAAGTACATTTTTATGGCTACCCGCAGGGGAATTGTGAAGAAGGTCCGCACCTCGGACTTCTCCAATGCCAAAACCCGCGGAATTATCGCGCTGAATCTGACTCCCAACGATAAGCTGATCTCATCGATTCTCACCGATGGCGATAACGATGTGGTTCTGCTCAGCCGCAGTGGAAACGCTCTGCGCTTCCATGAGGAGGCGGTGAGGGCCATGGGACGCAGTTCGCGGGGCGTGCAGGGGATGAAGC
>JAIPFV010000105.1 GCA_021736475.1 Spirochaetia bacterium
AGGGACGCGATTTCATCAGAATACTTATCGGCAATTACATGACGTTTGATCTCCTGTTTGGCAGACAACTCCTCTCCGATTTCAAAGGGGGCCTTCAATATGGCAAAACGATACACCCGCTCAAATACTCTAAACCCGGTTCTGCCGTTCACCAGAGAATTTATCTCTCCGTCCATCAGTTCCCGCACATCATCCGAGTCCAGCAGATCCGACGGCTGATTATAGGGGATATGGTTTTCATCAGCAAAACGCTCGACTGCATCCGTGTTGGGTATAATCAAGGCAGCCAGATATTTTTGGTCCTGTCCCACTACAACTGCTGTGTCAATATATTCGCTCTCAGTAATTTTTTGCTCAATCGGCAGGGGTTCTATATTTTCCCCTCCTAACAGAACGATGGTGTCTTTTGCACGGCCGGTAATTTTTAGTTCGCCCCGAAGAGTAAGCTTGCCTAAGTCCCCGGTGTTGAGCCAGCCGTCCTCGGAGAGGACCTTTGCTGTAAGCTCCGGTTTTCGATAATAGCCGTTCATTACCTGCGGCCCGCGGACAGTTATCAGGCCCATACTCCCCGCTGGTAACGGCTCACCCTCTTCCCCGATAATTCTACACTCGGTTTCTGCCAGCATAGGTCCCACAGTTCCGGGCACCGGGTTAAACTGGCTGCGGACAGCCAGGACCGGAGCCGTCTCTGTAAGCCCATAGCCCTCTAACAGCAGGATTCCGGCAGACCCAAAGAACGAATCGACCGCCGGCGGAAGTGCACCGCCTCCGGACACTCCAGCTATAAATCGGCCACCCAGTTTAGTTTTTATTTTCTTAAAGACCAGGGCATTTCCTAACAGTTTTAAGGGCGACAGCAGCAAATACGGCAGTAAATTCAGGGAGAGGTCCAGCACCCGTGAGCGGGGTTTAAACTGCGGGGCTCGGCCGAATAGTATGTCGGCCATGCGTTTATGACTACCCCCTACGGCTACAAAAAAGTTGAACATAAGCAGCTTAATGCCACCCTCCTGTTTAATCTTTCGATAAATTCCGGCCCTCACCGCTTCCCAGATACGCGGGACGGAGGCCATCCATTGCGGTCTGATAACCGCCATATCGGCAAGCATGATTTGTCCAATCGGCTTTGAATATGCAAGGGTTGAAGCACTTCCCAGAGCAATATATTGAACTATTCGCTCGAAGGAGTGCCAGACCGGCAGCACACAGATCCAGATATCGCCCGGGGTTATATCTAACACACTGGGAATACAGCTTACCTGATGTAAAAAGTTTCTGTGGGAAAGGACAACCCCCTTAGGCTCGCCGGTTGTTCCGGAAGTAAAAATGATAGTACAGGTGTCATCCGCTTTTCCCTGTTCGATCTCTTTCTTAATAAGTTCGGGATGCTTTGCCAGCACGTTCAGACCAGCATCGCGGACTTCAGCGTAAGTGGAGACTTTAATGCGGCCTGTATCGATGCTGTTGGAACTGTCGAAGTTAGGGTCCAGCACCAGAAAATGCTTTAAACTTGGAATTTGATCTTTTACCGAGTAGACCTTTTTCAACTGCTCTTTGTTTTCCACTATAACCAATGAACACTCGGAGAAGCCTAAAATATAGGCCAGTTCCTGGGCCATACTGTCATTTCCGCGCGGAACATCAGCCGCCCCCAGAGAAAGCAATGCCAAATCCGACACAAACCATTCTGCCCTATTTTCAGATATGAGGCCAACATGATCGCCCCGCTTAACCTTGAGCTTCTGAAGTCCGGCGGCAAAGCTGCTCACCTCACGGTATAGTTCCTCAAAACTCCTTGAAACGAAAGTCCCTTGTTCATCCTTACTCATTTGCGCAGCCACTTGTGGGTGTTGCTCCGCCATCTCCTGCATAAGCTTCGGGATTGTCTGTGCCATTGCCTTCCTCTTTCTGTGTATTCTGATGTTATCTGCCTTCTCGGTATTTGTCGGTTCGCGACCGAAAGGACTAACTAAAGATATCATATTAAACTAATCTGAGCAATTTTAATCGAACATTGCAAAGGGTAATTTACTAAATATTCCAAGAGAGGCCTACAAAAGGGTGGTAGAACAGCGGGAGCTGTGCGAAAAATATGGTCAAGCTATAATGTCTATAATCTAATATTTATCCATATATTCTATTTTAAATGTTCCTAAAAGCAAAAGGTCTTTTACAAAATGCTTTTTTTGAGTATATTCATAGCATGAATATCCGGAGCTCGGCAGCTGAAATCGGCATAAGTGTGGAAGCGTACAAACGAATATGCACACTTTTCATTGAAAATACCGATAAGGATCTGCTTCTACTGAAAACAGACCTCGAAGAGAACGATCTTACACAAAGTGCAGCCACAGCCCACCATATTAAGGGAGCCGCTGCTAATATGGACTACGAAGATCTTGCTTCCCTTGCAAAAAAGCTGCAATTGATGATCCAATCAGGCACTGCTGACCGAGAGGAGCTATTACTACAGTATGAGCAGCTTTCCCAGGGGTATCAGAAGATTAAGGAAGAAATATTAGCACAACTATGAACAATAGATTGAAAAAAAATACAAATAGAATTCTTGTGGTAGACAACAATCCGGTGATGCTGGAGTTTATGAATGAAATTCTGAGCAGTGAAGGCTATACCGTCCGCACCGTTGATAACGGTGTGGAGGCCCTTAAAATCAGTCGCACTTTTAAACCTGATGTGATTTTTGTTGACCTCATAATGCCATATATAGACGGACGTCAGCTCTGCGCACTCTTGCGAAAACAAGCGGAGCTATCGGAAAGTATTATTGTGATAATTTCAGCAATTGCCGCGGAAGAGCCTGATTTTGACTTTAGTGAAATTGCCGATGCATATCTGGCCAAAATGCCCTTCCGACTTATGAAACCCTATGTCCTCGATTTGTTACAGCAGTTTCAGACCAACTCTTCCGGGGTATCAAAGAAAATAATTGGGCTTGACCAAGTATACCACCGCGATATAACTAATGAGTTGCTTTTCTCTAAGCAGCACATCGAGGTACTTCTCTCAAGCATTTCCGATGGTTTCTTTGAGCTTAACCTCGATCTGCAGGTTATCTATGTGAATGAGGCCGGGGCTTCATTACTGGGCTTACCTCGAGAAGAGCTGCTTACCTTATACTTTCCCTCTTTATTCTCACCGGAACTTGAAAGGCGTATAAAAAACATTGTCCCCTCATTAAACGGGAAAGAGTTTGAAATCGGCCTAAATGAGCCTATTAAACTTGGTGATAAATATGTTCGTTTTCGTTTTAATGCAGTAAGCTATGGAACTTACCGCTCGATAACGGTAATGATCCAAGATATAAGCTCACAAAAAGAGGCCGAACGAATCGTCAGAGAGGATCTAAAAGAAAAGGAGCTTCTGCTGAAAGAAGTCCATCATCGGGTCAAAAACAATCTGCATGTGGTTGCCAGCCTCTTAAGCCTTCAAACCAGTTTTATACCCGATAAAGTCAGCCGTAAGCACCTCACCGAAAGCAGAAATCGGGTTGAAAGTATGGCTTTAATCCATGAACAGCTATATTATACCGAAGATCTCTCCGGTGTATTCCTGGACAACTACTTATCAGACTTGGTTGCCCAGCTTATCAATATCTACGACACTCATTCTACTCCGGTGGAAACAGTTCTTAATATTCCATCTGTGCACCTCAACCTCTCGGTAGCGGTGCCCTTAGGACTAATTATCAATGAACTAATTTCTAACAGTTTGGAACACGGACTGAAGAATATAAAAAACGGCCGCATAGAAATTAGTCTTACCGTCGTTGAACAGCGCTGCCGCTTATTGATTCATGACAACGGTCATGGACTGCCAGATGATTTTATTTTTGAAGAAAGTGAATCCCTCGGGCTGCTTATTATCTCTAACCTGGCGGACCAGTTGGACGGCAGCTTTAAAATTTACAACGACAACGGAGCTATTGCCGCAGTCGAATTCAGCTTAATGGACTAAAACCTAAAATTACATTATACGCCGCCGGGCAATTGTACGGCGGCGCCAGTTGGTAAGGGTTACCCCCGATATTACAATCAGCCCTCCCAGCAGCTGTAGTATTCCCAATCGCTCTCCTAACAGTACCCACGAGACAAAGACAGAAGCCACCGGGACCCCGTTTAGAAAAACTGCCGCCTTTGAGGCATCCACCCGGGTCAGGGCAAAGTTGTAAGCCAGAAAAGCCACCAGCGTGGCACCCAGAATAAGAAACACCAGGGCGCCAATTGACGGGGCATCTACCCGATTCCATTCAACCGAACTCATTCGGAATAGAAAGACAGGGGCCAGCAGCAGCATTCCGTAAAATACCTGGTAAAAGGTTATTTCTACTGCAGATAGATTTGACGATAAGTGTCTGGCGACAATCATATACATTGAGGCGGCCAACACAGCCATAAGCACTAAGCTGTTGCCAAGCAAGCTGCTTTCGGCATAGGTGGGGTTATCATCAAAGCCGGCCAGTATAATGACACCGACAATTGACAGCAGCACTCCCGCCCACTGTCGCAGGGAAAGGCGTTCCTTCAGCAGGAAACCCGCCAGTAGTGCTACAATTCCCGGTAGGGCGGCGATAATCATGGAGGCACTTGAGGCTGAGGTGTACTGCAGCCCGGCACTTTCAAACAGAAAGTAGATAGTGGGCTGAAAAAAGGCCATCAGTACCAGTTTCAGGTGGACCCGCTTTCCCAGAGGACGATAGCGACGCAGCATTAAAACCCCGAATATGAGAGAAGCTCCCACAAAACGGAGAAACACATAGGCTATGGGAGAGAAGCCCCGCAGCACTATCTTTGTGGCGGGGAAGGAACTCCCCCAAAAGAAAGCTGCCAGCAGCAGCGCAATATATACTATCAGCAGTGAAGAGTTCTCATTTTTCGTATCATCGGTAGAGTTGCTATCTAGAGCCATGGTGGGTTTCCTTATTTTGGTATAATTATCCGTTCGAAGTTCTCATACTTTGCAGCATAATGATCCAGCGCTTCGCTGCCGGCGGGATGCAGCTGGTATACTCCTCGCTGTTGGCGTTCAAACCAGCCGTAGACGTTCTTTAGGAGAATTGACTGAGTCTTTTCCGAAGTGCCTGCAGTGCGGAGTTTGGCCGGGGAAGAGGGGCCGTTGTGCTGTAAGAAGTGCGCAATCCGTAGGGCTTCCTGCTTATACGCAGTTATTTTCTCCTCGACCACCGCTTCACCCCCCTGGTTGAACTCAGCGTAACGTCCGTCTATCTCCCGCAGAATTGCCCGCTTCTGTGAAGGTCGCCTCTTTTGATTGTGTGCTGTCGGATGCAGCTCAATCCTCAGTTTTGTTTTGGTCTTCAGAAAATCTACCAGAATACAGCCTATCTCCAAGCGCCGCAGCAGAGTTTTAGTCCGCTTAAAGTTTGGGGGACTCTTGGACCCCGGGGGTACCGGCACTGCAATATACACCGAATCGCTAATCTCTTTTCTTTCGGCTGCCTGTATGAGAAGACTCAAACTAATTGAACTTTTCAGTTCTACAAGAATAAGTTCATCCCCCTTCCGGGCCACGATATCACAATTGCGCACCTCGGCATGCACGGAGTAGCCCTGCCCCTCAAGATACGTTTTGAGGGGATGAAAGAGGTCTGATTCTTTTATCTTTTTACTTCTATTTTCTGGCTTCATTGTTGTTCGTGTTTTTTAACTGTTTCTATTTTTTTCTGAAAAGCCGTTTTTCCTCTCCCCTCAGCAGCCGCGCAATATTTTTACGATGTGTAAAAACTATCAGTATAGCAATCGGAATTGAAAAGCCCATTAATAAGGGTGATACCATTGATACCCCGCTTGTATCAAGCGCAAACAGAACTAAAGGAAAGGAAATTGCCGCACAGAGTGAGCCGACAGATATAATTCCTGTCAGAAGTACCACAGCCACAAAAATAACCAGTGTAGCGCTGAACCCTGCAGGATACAGGGCTGCAATCATACCGGCAGCGGTGGCGACACCCTTGCCTCCACGAAAGTTTGCAAAAACGGTCCAAATATGTCCCACTACTGCAGCGGTACCTGCTGCAAGGGCCGTTCCGTCGGCTGACAGCAAACCGGCCTGGGGCGATCCGAACAGCGGCAGTTGTGCTAGAAAGAGTACCGCACAGGCTCCCTTGGCAATATCAATAAGGATAACCACGATACCCGCCAGCCACCCGAAGACCCGCACCGCGTTGGTGCCACCGGCATTCCCCGAACCGAACTCACGAATATCTTTCTTAAAAAAAACCTTACCAATAATAATACTACTTGGAATAGAACCTAGCAGATAACTGAGAATGAGCACAACTGCAAAGTGAACTGCTTGGAGAAGCTCCATTAATGTGTCTCCTGTTTTTCCTCTGCAGGGTCAATATATGCCACCGCGCTCGTACCAAAGCCGGTATGCAGGGCCAGGGCCGGTGAGGCATCCAGAATAAACACTTCCCGGGGTGGCTTAAAATACCTCTCAATTTGTTCCTTAAACCAATTTGCCGTGCTGGGGTTGTCCACGTGGGCTACTGCAAAATCGGCGGCTGCATCGGTTCCAAGCCGGCGTTGCAGCATAGCGATAAGCCTTTCTCTGCCTGCTACCGGACCCCGGACCATCGCCGCCTTTACCACTTTCCCTTGGGAATCAAGGGTAAGCAAGGGGCGCAACTTGAACAGTTGGGCGATAAAACCTTTTGTTCGCCCCAACCGGCCGCTTCGCAGAAGGGCCTCTAAATGGGGGATGGTAATAAGCAGCCGGGTCCTCGTGACAAGGTCATTGACCAACTGCTTTACCTCGGTAATCCCCTTCCCCTTCTCTATCGCCTCAACCGCGCGCCGGGCAATCAGACCCGCTCCAATGGTGACATTTTTTGAATCAATAATATGCACCCAATCTCGACGCTCCACTTTCTCCAGTGCACTTTTGGCAGATTTTATCGTTCCACTGAGCCCTCCGGCCAGGGACAGATACAGTACATGCCGGTAATGCTTGCCGAGAAAAGAAAACACCCGCTCGAAATCTGCCGGAGCAGGCTGCGAAGTAGTACCGACAACATCCCCTTGCGAACGCACCAGTCCGTAAAAACTCTGCGGGCTGAGCGCTACCTTGTCTATATAACTCTCAGGACCAAAAAGCACCTTTACCGGCACCATGTGAACAAAAGATTTTTCCATCACTTCGGGCGGCAGGTCACAGGCCGAATCTATTACCAGGGCCACCTCCGATTGTTGGCTATGGGCTGCCGCATACTGCTTGTACATATCGTCGGCCTTCTGCTCAGCCAGAACTCCATACTGCCGGGCAAGCCCAAATACATCTTCCGGACTATCGGTATGGATATGTATTTTGGCCCTGGTATTCGAGCCGGCCACAATCAGTGAATCTCCCAATTCTGATAGCTGTTGCTTCAGTTTATGTTGTTCAATCCCGCTGCCTTCAATAATGCATTCGGTGCAGTATCTGAAGTGCAGCTCTTCCTCTACTTCGTTTACCTCCGGAATCTCGTTTATCTCGTTGTCCGGGATCTTCTCCAGGTCGCGTATCTTTCCACTTTCAATAAA
Organism: Spirochaetia bacterium; assembly: GCA_021736475.1. Taxonomy (GTDB): domain Bacteria; phylum Spirochaetota; class Spirochaetia; order DSM-16054; family Sediminispirochaetaceae; genus DSBN01. The sequence continues at coordinate 7,560 of JAIPFV010000105.1, forward strand.
AGTTACGATTCCTTCGATCATATGTACAAAACCGAGGGCCCCCGCATCTACCACCTTTGCTTTTTTCAGGCTCGGTAGACGCCGACGGGTATCCAGCAGCGCCTCCTTTGCAGATGACAGAGATTCAGTAAAGAGCTGGGCAAAATCAGCGGTTTTCTTGCTCTTTTCTACCAGTTTTTCCGACCATACCCGTAATACCGTTAATATAGTGCCTTCTACCGGTTCGGAGAGGGCTTCATAGGTGTAATCGACAGCCTTGCGTACGATTTCGCTAAAGGCCCTGGTATTAATTCTGGTTTGATTTTCAATCCCGGTGGTGAGGCCGTAAAAAAACTGTGAGAGGATGGTTCCGCTGTTTCCGCGTGCTCCGGACAAGGCATAGTCGGCGGCAGTTCTGCTTACAGCTTCCAGACTATTGTCCGAGTTGTCTATAATGCCCTTGGTCATGGCGGTTAAAGTAGAGCCCATATTGGTTCCAGTATCACTATCGGCTACCGGAAACACGTTAATGGAATTGAGCTGCTCCCGGTACACCTGAACCCTGCGGCCGGCAGCAATCAGTGCTCGTTTTAGTCGCGGCCCGTCCAAATAGGTAATCTGCACATTATTCTCCTTCCACCCGCAATTTTACCTATATTATAGCACATGCATTACTAATATGCTAAGATCCATGTCTAAGACCCGATGAAGGAGCGAATCAATGGAACAGACAAGAATTGCCGTAACAGGCATTGGAGTTTACTCCGCAATTGGAAATAACAAAAAAGAGTTTTGGAATGGCCTTATCGAGGGCAAATCAGGCGCCGGCGCCATCAGCAGCTTTGATACCACCGACTATAAAAGTAAAATTGCCGCAGAAATAAAGGATTTTGATCCGCAGGAGTTTCTAAGCCGTAAGCGCACCAGAAGAATGTCCCGCTTTTCCCAGCTCGCCTCATGTGCAGCCATCCAGGCGGTCCAAGAATCGGGAATTCAGCTGGACACAATGGATCCCTTACGAACGGGAGCTGTCGTTGGGACCGCCGCCGGTGACTACGAGAACCTGGAAGCGCAGCATCAGAAGTTACTTGAAAAGGGGCCTGGTTTCGGCAATCCCCTGGCAGTACCGATGATCATACCCAACATGTCCTCTGCCAATATCGGTATCGATTTGGGACTTACCGGACCGAATATAGGAATAACCACCGCCTGCGCTTCGGGGGGCCATGCCATCGCGATGGCTGCTATGATACTCAAAACCGGCGGGGCAGACGTAATGTTCGCCGGCGGAGCGGAAGCTGCGATTTCCCCTATAACGGTAAATGCCTACGGCTGTATGGGAGTACTGACCTCCCGCAACGACGATCCGAAAAAAGCATCCCGTCCCTTTGATGCTGAACGGGACGGTTTTCTTATCGGAGAAGGGGCTGCAGTGCTCGTACTTGAGACAGAAGCCCATGCCCGCGCTCGGGGGGCGGAAATACTTGGCTATATTGCCGGAGCCGGTATGACTTCCGATGCCTACAGTATTGCCATTCCAGAGCCGGACGGGAAAAGTGCCGCGGCTGCCATGAAAATGGCGGTACAAAACGGCGGATTAAACTATGAGGATATTGGCTACATCAATGCCCACGGCACCTCCACACGGGCAAACGATAAAATAGAGACCATTGCCATTAAGCACGCCTTTGGCGAGGCTGCTCCCCGCATTCCTATCAGCTCAACTAAATCGATGATAGGCCACACCCTGGGGGCTGCCGGTGCGGTTGAGGCTGTGGCAACTCTACTGGCATTACAGGAAGGAGTTCTGCCGCCAACTATCAACTACGAGAACCCCGACCCGGAGTGTGACCTTGATTATGTGCCGAACCAGCCCAGAGAAACCTCTATTAGGGGGGCACTCTCAAACTCCTTTGGGTTTGGCGGACAAAACTGTGTGCTGGCCTTTACCGGTCCGAATACATAAGACCGCCCGCTGCTTACACAAACAGCCCCAGCGAGCCGGCAATCAGCGTCTGGCTTGTCTGCTCCGGTTTGACTTCATGTAGTTCAGGATTTATCCTTTAAATGTGATATAAAGGGAAAAGCTTATTTTCCGGAACACAGAATTAGCCCCGAGAAACAAAACATAAACTGAGAAGGAGTGTAAAAAATGGAACTACAAGGAAAACGTGCAGTAATTACCGGGGGAAGCCGCGGGATAGGCGCAACTACCGCAATTGCCTTGGCGAAAAAAGGAGCCGATGTGGCGGTGGTGTATCATTCACATAAAGATAAGGCCCAGAAGATAGCCGAGCAGGCCCAAAGTCATGGGGTAAAGGCAGTAGCCGTTGGAGCGGATCTGCGCAAATGGCCCGAGGTACAGCGGCTGATGAGTGAAATCAAACAGGCCCTGGGGGGCATTGATATTCTTATAAACAGCGCCGGGATTAATGGGCAGAATACCCTGATAGATGATATTGACATGGACGAGTGGAAAAATGTGCTGGACAGCAACCTCACCAGCGCCTTTTACTGTGTAAAGGCTTCGGTGGATGAACTTAGGAAAAACCGAGGGAAGA
>JAIPFV010000016.1 GCA_021736475.1 Spirochaetia bacterium
ACCCATTTTTTGTACTGGCCACTCAGAACCCAATTGAACAGGAGGGTACCTACCCCTTACCGGAAGCCCAGCTCGACCGTTTTCTTATGAAACTGCAGGTTGAATATCCGAGCAGCGAAGAGGAGCTGAAGATCCTGCGGCGAATGGGCATCTCCCAGGATATTAGAGTGGAGAAGGTCCTCACTCCTGTTCAGCTGCGTGAACTACGGAAGGTTGCATCTACAATTCTGGTAGATGAGCGGATAGAAGAGTATATTGTAAAGATCGTAACCGCCTCACGAACTACAAGTGAAGAGAGTCGTAGTTTTTCACGTTTTATTGATTACGGAGCATCTACCCGTGCAACCATTTATCTGTATCGCTGCGCAAAGATAAAAGCTCTGTTTGAGGGACGAACTTTTGCTATTCCCGATGATGTAAAAGCAGTTGCCTATCGGGTCCTGCGTCACCGAATTGTGTTAAGTTATGAGGCGGAGTCGGAAGAGCTTACTCCGGATGATGTCATCACGCAACTGCTGAAAGTAGTTCCGGTACCTTAAACTGTATGGATACCTTCAGTCTTTTCTCACGCATTAAGAACTTACCTCTCGCCTCGGCTAAATTGGTCGAAGGATTACTGTCCGGAAATTACCGCTCGGTGTTCCGGGGGCCGGGCCTTGAGTTCGATGAGGTTCGAGAATACCACGAAGGGGATGATGCACGCTTTATCGATTGGAATGTGAGTTCTCGCTTAGGGGTTCCTTACATGAAAACCTTTCGCGAAGAGCGGGAAATGATTTTATTTATGCTGATTGATGTGTCCGCTTCACTGCAGACCGGTACCGGTCGTATGAGTAAGCAGGATATGGTAGCGGTGGTAAGTTCTCTCTTGGCCTTTTCTGCGGTTCATAATAACGACCGTGTAGGGGCGGTTTTCTTCTCGGATAAGATAGAAAAGTGGATACCCCCGCGGAAGGGAAAAAAACAAGTTTTTCGATTAGTAGAAGACATGATGCACCTGCCCCCGGAGGGACAGGGATCGGACCTCGCCCATGCCATACGGACGGTCTATGAATCTCTAAACCGGCGGGGAATTTGCGTGATAATTTCCGATTTTAGAGTAAGCCCGAGTTGGCGAGAGATGAGTTTGTTGGCTAAGAAACACGATGTGATTGCGGTCAAGATTACCGACCCTTCAGAAAAGGTATTTCCCTTCACCGGTTTAGTTCAACTGGTTGATCCGGAGACTGGAGCCCGTCTGCAGGCTCCGGGGGGGAGCCGAAAGTTCCGACACTCCTACCGCGAGTTTTGGGATGCGTACCATTTACTGTGGCAGCGAGAATCCCGTCGACGCGGTATCGATACCCTCTCAATGAGTACAAATGATGATCCGGTAGTGAAATTGATGCAGTTCTTTGAGTCGAGGAGACGGCGAAGGTGAGAGCTGTACGAAGGACGATGGTATTCTTATGGGTCGTGCTGTTGCTGCTCTGTAGTCTGGTGCCTGTAGCTTCGGTCGAAGGGGCTCGGGTTGAGAACCAGATTTTTTTACCACCCGATTTTTATGTTGGAGATAATGTGGAGATGCGCCTGAGTCTGTATCCCGAACCGGGGATGCGAATGCTTCCGCCTGAAGAAGTGCCGGTTGCCAATTGGATTGATATCCACGATGTCCGGGTAAAACAGGATGGATCGCGGTGGGAGGTGCAGATTAATTTTACTTCATACGCACCGGGCACTAGGACACTCCCGGCAATGCAGTTTGGAGATGTAGCGCTCAATGATGTGAAGCTGCATACAAAATCAATTCTTCAGGAAAGGGGCTTAGACTTTTTCGGCATAAAGGGTCAACTCTATCTTCCGGGAACACGGCTGGCCATCGGTTTGGCGGTTCTTGTTCTGTTTTTTGGTCCTGTATTTGTACTCAGTTTTGCCGGCCGCGTGACTAAAGGGGTTAAGCGCTTTGTATCCATTAAAACGGGCAGACGGCCGCACAAGCGCTTTATGCGTACTTTGAAGGAACTGCGCGAGAAGCATATGCAGATGAGCAGTCGGCGGTTTTATATAGTCTTATCGGAGGAGCTGCGACATTACCTCTCTTCCCGAACCAAGGAGGATTTTATATCACTTACATCTTCCGAGCTCCGCGCACAGTTGTGGAAAACTTTACCTTCAGACAGTACGGAACAGGTTGAAGCCTTAGTGCGAATGATGCAGCAAAGCGATGAGATTAAGTTCGGCGGCTTAAATGCATCAAAAAAACAACGTGAAGAGGATCTTGAAATGGTAATTTCCGCTGCAAAGGACATCGAAGTGTATATTGAGAGCGCTAATCGGGAAGCGGAGAAACAGAAAATACAGAAACGGAGAAAGCCTGCCAAATGATCACCTTTGATTCTCCTGTATTGCTGATACTTTTAGCCGTTTTGCCAACCCTTCTCTATCTAAATCATCTGTGGAATAAGCGGGGAGCTCATATCTCTTTCTCCTTCACCATTTGGCAGAAGGAGGTCCTCTCAAAAGCCCGCTTTATAGAGCGTTTTGCTTTATTTGTTTCAACCGTTGCGTTCTGGTGTGCTTTGATCGCACTTTTAATAGCTGTAGCCGGTCCTTCAATTTCGGAAAAAGAGCGTATCCATTTGAACCGTGGACATGACATACTGTTGGTATTAGATGAATCGCCCAGTATGGCTGCTCAGGATTTTTCACCGGTCAATCGTTTTGAAACTGCGAAGGGGGTGTTGAAAGATTTTGTTGGGCGCCGTAATAATGATTCGATTGGTATTGTCGGTTTTGGAAACCAGGCGGCCCTGCGGGTTCCTCCCACCCGTGATTATCAAACCGTGAATGATCGACTGGGGGAGATGAAATTGATGGAGATGGGGCAGGGGACAGCGATTGGCATGGGAATCGCCGTAGCTTGCGTGCATCTGCAGCATAGTCGGGCTCAGAATAAAATTGTCATATTGATTACTGATGGAGAAAATAACGCAGGAGAAATACCTCCTCTCTCAGCGGCCAAGATAGCCGCCGAGATGGGGGTTCGAGTATATACAATTGGAGTTGGTACCCATGGTGAAGTACCGATTGAGCTCGAAGACCCGACTACCGGCAATATCATTCGCGGTAAAATAGAAAGCCAGTACGATGAAGAGCTTCTGAAAGAAATTTCTACAATGACCGAGGGAAAGTTTTTTCCAGCTACTAGTCCGGGGTCGTTAGAATCGGTCTTCAATGATATTGATTCCCTGGAAAGCGTTCAGCAGAGGGTACGGGTGGATATCAAAACTGAACCAATTCATCGTGAATTTATTCTAGTCGCTCTGGTACTTCTGTTGCTTACATTTGCTATTCGCAAAATCATTTTCCGGGAGGTCCTCTAGTATGCTGCTTCATCCCGAAAGCCTGTGGCTGCTGCTCCTGTTACTCCCGGTGGGAGCGGTTCTATTGCGAAATTATCGGATGGGACGTAAAGAATTCAAGCGCGTGAAGGGAAGCGGACCTGCGAAAAGGCTGTTTGATGTGTTTACTATCAAATGGTTCTTCACATCCTTTTTCTTTTTACTCTCCCTTCTGTTTATCATTTTCGCTCTAACGGGACTCAAGGACAAGCGGGAGACTCTTGAAGAACTTCCGGCCGATAAGGATGTCATTTTTGCCGTGGACATTTCCCGCAGTATGCTAAGTCGGGATATTCAGCCGAGCCGCTTGGAGAGAACTACAACCCTGATCAACAGCATCTTCAGCCGTAGTAACTCTGCTCGGTATGGTTTGGTGGTTTTTAAAGGTGAGGGCTATGTCTATGTACCGGTAACTGAGGACCTTGAAGCCATGAAGAAGGCGATTGATACTCTCTCACCTTCGATGTTTTCATCCGGTAGTACCAACATTCAGGCCGGTCTTGAGACCGCTTTTAACGCTTTTCCTTCCGGAGAAGAACGGCGTAAAATTGTCATACTTTTTACAGACGGTGAGTCCCATAGCGGAAGCAGCGCGGCAGTGACCACTACCGCCGGCAAAAAACAAATTACCGTTAATGTAGTTGGGGTGGGTACGACACAGGGGGGAGAAATCACTTTAAGCGAAGACCGCACTCTTCGCAACCAGGACGGAGAAGTTGTAATTAGTCGGCTGAACCCGGTACCTCTGCGAAAAATAGCAGAAGAAACCGGTGGGACTTATTGTCAATTAGATGAAGTAGGTTCGTTGTCGGAGCTGTTTGAGTGTTTGTCACTGCAGCAGAAGGGTGAAAATATTCGTTTTTTAGAGCAAGAGAGGTATCAGCTGTTTTTGCTGGTTGCAATTGCTGCTCTGTTTATCTCTTTTTTAGTGAGGATTATTCCATGGCGCGGAACATATTAGTTGCCGGAAATATACTTTTACTGTTGATGTTGGCCTCATGTTCACAGATTGAAAGTTATGTGAAGGTTATTGAGGGAAACTATGCCTTTTCTCGGGGTGAGTATAAGGAGGCGAATTGGGTATATATTCAGAGTTTGAAAGCTGCTCAATATTCCGACCGGCTTTTGTATAATCTTGGGAATGTATATCACTCTTTAGGCGAATCTGAGGCGGCTGTGGAGGAATGGCAAAGTTCTGTCGCGGCAAGCAGGGACCCCGAGTTACTTTTTCGAATTGCTTTTAACCGGGGGGTAATTCAATATGAGAGGGGAAACTATCAGAATGCATATAACAATTTTCGAGAGGCCCTTCGATTGAATCCGGAAGACCTAGAGGCCAAGGCGAACCTAGAGTTCTGTCTGCGAAAATTGAATCTTTCTGAGGAAGAGCAAAATGCCCGTGTATCTACCGATACTCCCCAGGATTCGGTGGAGGTGAGTGATGATGCTGGTCGCATTCTTGAGTATGTAAAGCGCAGTTCACCTACCTTGCTTAGCCCGGATCATAACGCCGAACAATCACCCTCCGGCAGAGACTGGTAGCCTATGCGTAAACTATTATTTGTACAGTTTGTAGCTTTATTTTTTACTGCCGTGTTTCTTCAAGCCCAGAGCGGGAGTGAAGTACAGGTTGAGGTCAGCCCAAACCCTGTAGGTCGGGGAGACCGGTTTAGTGTGACTATTCGGGTTCCGGTCGAGGATTCCTCAATGGTAGAAGTTGAAGAGCCCGGTTTTGACGATGCTATTATACTGCTGCGGGGTCCTTATGTTCGGCCTGTGAATATACCCGGTTCTCTAGGCGAGCGTATAACCCACACCGAAATTACCTATATATATCGATCCGATGACACAGGTCGTTATGAGATTGGTCCGTATCGGGTTACTGGAGTTGAGAGAGTATATACCACGGAGCCTCAGCTGCTTGAGGTTGGTGTCTATAGAAATCAGCAGCTTATTATCCCCCTTGAACTTGAGTGGAGCCTTTCCTCTGCGTCCGCATATGTAGGTCAGAATGTGGTGAGCGTGCTAAATGCACTCGAGCAGCCTGAGATTAGTATGTTTGAGGATATCTCCATAGGGTCGCCTGCGGAAGGTTTTTTTCAAATGGCAGAAGGGCTTGGAAGTATAAATCGTATACGCCGCGGTGGTGAGACCTTATATGAAATACCGGTAGCCAGCTATATATTTACGCCTTCTACCTCGGGAAGGATAGCCTTGCCGCAAGCGCGGGTGAGCTACACCCACGGACAGGCTGTGTCCGGACGTCCTGTGATACAGGTGCTTCCATTACCGGAATCTGTCCAGGAAAGCGGAGCAGTGGGAGATTTCAGTTTGTCGGCGGAAGTTGAAAAAAGGGAAGTCCGACAGGGGGATCGAGTGTCGCTTACGGTTCGAGTGGAGGGAACCGGTAACCTGAATTATCTGCGGTTTCCAGATGTACAATTAGACGGATTTACACAGCTGCAGGTTGAGGAGAGCTCTGACTACATTCCCACCCAGAATGGGTACAGGGGAAGCCGAACCTACACCTATTTCCTGGCAGCGGAAGAGCCGGGGCAGAAAAGGTTAACAGTTACCTCATTGAACGCCGTACAGCCAACCTCCGGTAGAGTCTACTCTACCCGTTCTTTTACCTTTTCTATGGATGTTATACCTGAAAAAAGGGGAGCTGTCGAAAAGCAAGAGAATTCCGGCTTTGGCTTTGCTCCCCTTCAAATCGACTCAATGCAGACCAGTGAGATTTCCACTCGGTTTACACAAATTGCTTCATATGGATGGATGTTACCAGGTCCGCTGTTGTTTCTCTTTTTTCTACTCCTGCGCCGGAAAAAGCTTGTCCTACTGGGCTCCCTTGTTTTTTTCCTATCTTTCGGGGCTGTGGAGTTTAGCAGCGAAAGGGTAGAACAGACTGTTGAGAATGCCTACCAGGCGTATCATCAGAAGGAGTTTGCCCTTGCGGAAGCATTATATCTTCAGGCGGCACGTGAGCGGCCTGAAGTTCCTGACTTGCGGTATAATGCTGCACTCTGCTCTTTTCAGAAAGGTGATATAGGACCGGCGGTACTCTATACACGAACAGCATTGACTATTCAGCCGATGAACGAAACCTATGCGGCCTTTCTTGATTATATATCTCAGGAGCATGGCATTACCACCGATATCGAGCCGCCCTTTCTGTTCCACCCTGATCTGTTCTTGTTGTTGTTCACGTTATTCATAAATGGAGCCGGTTTTATGGGGATAATCTACCTCTTTAAACAAAAAAACGGTTATTTTATTGTCTCAGCCTTTATGTTGTTGGCAAGCGTTGCACTGGTAATAGGACTATCTTATTCAGTTATACAAGCCAATCAGGAAGTTGGAGTAATAGTAGCTAAAGGGGAATCAATGCCGGCGGTGAAAAAAATTCCCCACACCGAGTCCTCGGATGCATTTTCTGTGAAGGAGGGTGAGCTTGTGAAAATTAAGGGGGCTACTGCAGAGTTCTTTTTTGTCGAAACAGGACTGGGACGGAAGGGATGGATTTTAGAGGAAAATATTATTTCTGTTCCAAGCTTAAAAAAATTGTCCGAGCAGCTATAACAACTCGGCAATTCATTGTAACAACAGTAGTAGCTGAGCTGTTCTTATGGTAAAGAACCTCACTTAAGGAGATCATTATGGATTTTGCACAGATTCTCGAAGAGTGGGAAAAGGGAAGAAGCAAGAAGAGTTCAAAGCCCCATAACGGCAGCAAGACCTTTGAGAGATGGATAGATTCTGAAGAGAATTGGAAATATTATGATAAGGGGGCATCTGAGGAATACATCGATCCGATAGCGGTACGGGGGTATCTACGCAAAATGGAGCCTGAAGATGAGATTGATTTGCATGGATTAAATCTGGAACAATCTCTTACCAGGCTTGAACAGTTTCTCAATGAGGCGGTTCATAGAGGTCTGCGGAAGGTACAGATTGTGCATGGAAAGGGCAATCATTCAAAAGGAAAAGCGGTTCTACCGAAAGCTGTCTTAGAATACTTACAACAATCGCCGATTGCCGGTGAACTGGGTACTCCCCGCCGTGAAAAAGGCGGAACCGGTGCTACTTGGGTTATTATTAAGACACAAGATTAACGCTCGCGATAAATAATTCTACCACGGGTAAGATCGTAAGGTGACAGGGCGACCCTTACTTTATCACCTGGAACAATTCTGATGTAGTGTTTTCGCATTTTGCCCGAAAGATGGGCCAGAATAAGATGCCCATTGTCCAGCTCAACACGGAACATAGTATTGGGAAGGGATTCCTTAACTATGCCTTCTACTTCAATTGCTTCTTCTTTTGCCACGTATTCTCCTCGTTTTATATTGTTAATTATAGTAGAGAAATAGCGCTGAAATGTCAACTAGTTGACATTTTTCATCATATGCGTCATATTCACATGCTCACAGAAAGGATACATAGCTGGACGAGGTGAATGCATATGGATAAGAAGTTTGAAGCACAGATGCAGACAAAACTGCATGAGATGAAAGAAGAGATTGTCCGTTCGCTTATATCTGAAAGTCAAGATTTTGAATCGTTGATTGATGACCTCGATCCAAAGGATCTGGCGGACATTGCTGCGGATGATATCGATCGAAAGACTCTTGAAGCACTGAACGAACAAGATATAAAACGGATGCGATTAATTGATTCAGCCCTTTCCCGGATAAAAAACGGCCGGTATGGTTTATGTATGCGCTGTGGCAAGAAGATAAAGATTGAGCGTCTTGAGGCTATCCCTTACGCGTTGATGTGTATCGATTGCAAAAATAATGAAGAGAGACGTAATCGCTAGATTCGAAAGAATCTCGCCTATATAATCCTTTCTCCTGCTAAAAAATAGTTAAAGACTTCCCATTTTTACCGATTATTATTAATGAGGAAGTAAAACTATGCAGGTGTTAAGTAATTCAACACAACCTACCATAAATCCTTCATATCTGATGCGGGCCCGCTACAGCAGCGGCAGAATCGCATTTCCGGTGAAAGCAAATCAGGCACTATATGCTCATTTTAAGCATGTCACAGGGATTCCCACAAGCGGAGATAAGGGGGTTTCTTTATCGAAACTGCGGACGATTGACAAGGTAATTGACAGGCTTATCAGTATTAAGTCCTCTTCCGGGAACAGTGAGCAGAGGGCTCGCATAGATTCAATGATTGCATCCCTGGAGGCCTCGAAAACTACTTTAGATAGTGAAAAGCTTGGTACCTTTCTTCAGGGAAATGCTGACCAGCTGCACTCCTTCACTCAAATCGAGCCTTCATACGGGAAGGTTGGCGGCATGGAGGGTCTTGTTTTTAGCTTAAGTGCGTAAAATCAAAGAAATGGGTTGTGATTCTTTTCTCGCTCAATGCTTGTAAATGGTCCATGACCAGGAAATACGCGGGTTTCTTCGGGCAGGGTGAACAATTTATCCAGGATGCTACTGCGAAGCTCGTCGGAGTCGCCTCCGGGAAGATCTGTACGCCCAACACCTTCAAAAAACAGGGTATCTCCAGAGAACAAAATTAGATCACTTTCTGAATATATACTGATCCCCCCCCGAGTGTGACCGGGAGTGTGAATGATTTGCAGGTCTGTGTCCAGGATAAACTGTCCCTCTTCTAGGAACACATCGGCCTCGGGTAAATTTTCTAAGAAACTGTGAAAGAGAGGATGAAACTCCGCTCCCAGCTGAGAGAGGTCTTGCAGGTGTTGTTCGCGTCCCTGTTCTCCGAAATAATTACTATCCAGTGTATGAACGTAAATAGGCAGTTCAACATCCTTTGGTTGGTAATAATCGCGCAGCTGGGCGATGGCAGCAATATGATCAAAGTGCCCATGGGTACAGATAATTGCCAGGGGAGTAAAGTTTTTTATTTCGATGTGTGATATTATTTCATCAACATTACCAGCGGGATCAATAATAATACATCCCTTCTTCCAGTGCGAGAAGAGATAAGTGTTGGTGTTTAATAATCCGGTAACTATTCTATCAACCATGGTAGGTATTAGAGTAAGGTATAACATATGCTTTTGCAACCACTAATTTTAGCACATCTGGCGGGGATCCTGTTCTTTGCTCTGCTCTTCTACACGTTCATTCCCGGAATCGGTGCTTTTGCTATAAGAAGCAGTTGGCGTAAGTTTCGCCATAGGCTTACTGAAGCTGCAATTTACACTCCTCTGGATTATAGGGAATTACGAAAAGCGGAAACCGAGAGCAGTGTTGAGAAGCGAAAGTATCGGTTTTTTGGACATTTGCAGGCTATGCAGGGTGATAACACTATCTGGGTTTCCGACGGCACGGTTTCGGTGAGTGCGGATTTGGAACGGGTGTTTGTGTATGTACTTTCTGAAGAAAGTTCCTGGGTAGATAGTGGATACAGAGAATATCCTGTTCAACCCCCCCGGAAGGTGTTGTGGGAAAAAATTTCATCCTTGCCGGAGTATACACAGATTTTTCTGAGTGGTGAACTGGAATGGCGAGATAAACGGGGGGTTTTCAGGAACAGAGCTGAACATCCTCTGTTGGTTATCATCTACGAGGGAAAACCGCAAAATGTATTAATTCGGGCAGTATGGAGTGGTCGACAAAAGAATGAGTACTGGAACTCCTTAACCCCCGGTTCACTGATACTAGGTTCCTTTTCTTTGTTTATGTATTTTTACATCCTTATGAGTTTTCCCAAACTGCTTTTACCGGCAGTAATCGCTCTTTCTCTCTCTTTGATCCCGGTGGTGCCTTTATTACCCCCAGCACTGCTGTTTTATTATTACTACCGCGGTTTTTGGAAAAGGGGCAGAGTACTGCGCGCCCAGCGTGATCTTATACGAATGCCTCTTATGCATTTTCACCATCAGGCAGAGAGTATTGAAACAAATCCGATGTTAAAGCAGTCTGTTCTTCTGAAGACCGGTGAACGGTACCTTATGACGAAGTTTCAGAGCTTAGAAGAAATAAAATCCCGAGCGGATAATGGATCGATTCATTTTATACAGCCAAGCCTTCCGAAAAAGTTGATAGGTCATACGTATTATCTGTTTTCAAATGAAGAGCTGCAGCGCCCGTCTGACCCTATGGCGGAGATAATTGCAGTACCGGGCAGTCCTTTTCTACTGGTCGCCGAGTGTGAGAAACTGGCGGCCCGTTATGAACTGTTGGGTTTAGGTATCCTCGCTGTGGGTATTGGAATTACCGAGCTGCTTGTGTTTGTACTCTTTTCCTTTCTACTGGTGTGAAAAGAAAGTAATCCAAAACATGTATAAGCAAAAAGGGGATCAAATAAGAAAAGGAGGCACGCGCTTTTGCACGGCCTCCTCTGTATATATCTATCCGCTCGTTCCCTAACCGGATGATATTAGCTGCATTACCGGGATGTGTTCTTTTTATCTTTTTTCTTTGCAAAGTTCACGGTAACATTCCTTCCCCGGAATTCCATACCATCCATTTTTTCAATTGCTTTCTGTGCAACCTTTTGTGGAATATCTACAAATGAATAGTTGTCAAGAACCTTAATATTTCCAATTTCATTCTGGTCGATTTCAAGATTATTTTTGAACAGTCGAACTAAATCGCGGGGGAATACCTTACGGTTTTTCCCGATACTGACAAAAATAGTCTGCATTTGTGAAGATGGTTGCGTTTTCTGACTGAGTTGACCCTCAGAACCTCCTTCGAGGGCTTTCTTGAAGAAATAGGCACTCACATACCCGCGTAAATGAAAGGGCACACTTTTTTTAATTAGCTTTTTATAGCGATTCAATACTTCGGGGTTCTCTTCTTCCTTGATCTGAGTAACGATGCTTTTTAATTTTCCCTTTAAAACTTCCTCTTCTTCAGGAAGGGCTTCATTTTTGGTTTTCATTTTTTGTATCTCCTGTAGTGTTTCTAATTTCTGGAATTCTCCCTCGGAAACTAAAATTAAAAAAGAGGGAGCAGGCTTTAGTAATGCGGCTGACCAGCCAATTTCTTCAAACAGATTCTGGTTTGGCGGCGGCCCGTAAAAAAGTATAGCCTTAAAATTTGAAAGCTGGATGCGAGGTGCATCCAGAAAAGTAGTGATTTCACAACGCAGCACTGTCTGCTCCGTATCAGGATGCTGTGGGCTTTCTATATCATGTTCAAGTACCTGATCGCAGGATATGCCGCTGTGTTGTAAGCTGTTCTGAAGTTGCTTAGATTCCGCTGTGGTGGAAGTAACCAGCAGAACACGATGGAGGTCTAGGCCGAAAATAAGCTGACTAAGTATGTGGGGGGAGCGCTTTGGACATTCGTAGATGTGCAACGAAGGAAGCTTTGATTGTCGTTCGGCAGTTGTCAGCGTAGTAGGGCGCTTCAACAGATAAGATAGTTCCTCTACTTTTTCTACTGCAGGGGTAAAGACAACCGTCTGTACTTTCCTGGGAGTTTTTGTCATGATAAACTCCACATCCCGGTTGAACTCCGTATGGTCACCGTTCTCAGGTACGTTAATAAGTACCGAACTAAGGTGGTCCAAACGAAGGTTGTTTCTGCGGATGTGGTCAATGATACGACCGGTAGTGCCGACAATAAGGCTAGGACGTGTAGTAAGGGTCCGCAATTCGTGCTTAGCCTGGGGCTCTTTTCCCAGCACTGCCGACTGCTTTACCTTTGTTTTCGCTGAAGTAAAACGTGAAAGTTCCCGTTCATATTTACCGGCAGCTTCAACGTTATCGACCAGAATCAGGAAAGTGGGAGCCTTTTTACGGGGTTTGGGTTGGAGAAAGAAGGGTAATAACTGAGCAACGGTCTTCCCTTCTCCCGAAATACTTTCCACAATAAGGTCTTTCCCTTGCAGGGCAGCGGCTACATACTCTTCTTGAAGAGGGGTTGCTTCATGGTAACCGGCTGATGTAAGCAAAGATTGCACTTTTTCTGTTGGATGGTGTCGCATGATAAATTGTAACACAGTGGTATCCTATGAATCACTACATTGGTATATTTAAAGATATCTGCAGTCTATATGTTTGTCAAGAAAGGAAAAATAATGAAGGAGCACATGCCTATGCATTTTATTTGTAGTAATCGGAAAATGCTTAAGCTAATAAGACGGACTTTACTACTTTTTATTCTCTTTGTATTCGGAGGGTCCCTGATCGGGGCCGAGGAGCTTGCCTATAAGTACTCAGTGGGCGATAAGTACCGGATCCTCTCACAGGTTGATGAAGAGGTATATGTGAATGGACAGTACAGTCACCAGGCAGATATTCTGAACCGAATTTCAGTGGAAATTAAGGATACAGAGGAAGATAAAGGGCTATTAGAGGGGCATTTCAGTACCTCTGAAACCAGGAGCGGGCAGGTTTCGGTATATGAAATGAATCGGAGTTATTTTTCCCGTTTTTGGAGGGATTCTAGAGGTCGATACGATATAGACCCTTCATATTATATGCCGGTAGTTCGAAATGTGCCGACCTTTCCCGACAGGGAGATTTCGATAGGCGAAAGCTGGCAAGCCCAGGGTGAGGAGGTTCACGATTTACGAAACGGATATGGTATACCCACACCGCTGCAGTTCCCTTTTCAGGCCAAATACCGCTACCTGGGAAAAGGGTTTTATAATGAAAAAGAGTATGACCTTATTTCAGTACAATATACCGTCCGCCATCGAACCTCGAACTATTTTAGCCGTTTTTCCATATACCCCGTTAGAATTACCGGTTTTTCAGACCAGCAGGTTTACTGGGATAATGAAAAAGGCCGTGCCCATGCGTATACCGAACAGTTCAGCATGATCTTCTCACTTTCTACAGGAGATCAGTATGAGTTTACCGGTACTGCCCGGGCTGAAGTGATCGAATCTACTTCAATGGACCGGGATAAAGTTGCTGAAGAGGTAGAACAGCGGCTGCGAGAAGGGGGCGTGAAAGATACCACGGTAAAGGTGGATGATCGAGGGGTAACCCTAGATTTGGAGAATATTCAGTTTGCCCCGGATTCAACTGAATTGCTTGAAGGGGAGCAGCAGAAACTCAATCAAATAGCCGAAATATTGCGGCGATACCCCAACCGTGATCTATTGGTTACCGGACACACCGCTTTGGCCGGTACGGAGGAAGGCCGTCAGCGACTCTCAGAGCAGCGCGCACGGGTGGTTGGAAACTACCTTCTGAATAGAGATATTCGTGACCCCGAACAGATTATTACCCAGGGGAAAGGGGCTGAGGAGCCAATTGCTGATAATTCAACCATCGAAGGTATGCGGAGGAACCGGAGGGTAGAAATTACGATTCTTGAAAACTAATGAAGCCGGAATCCCAATAATGGCAAAAATTGTCTTGAGATTAAGTTCCAGCGGTAGTACATTTAAAGGGACTATAAGATTTAGGCTACAAAGGGAGTCCAGATGGATACAGGTGATCGTTTCTACAAACGTGTACAAAGTACAGTACACAGCTCTGCGCTGTCCGTAGAGGAAAAAAAGGCGCGGTTGAAGAAGGACTTTGTATACAGTCTAAAGGGGCTTCCGGTTGGAATGTTAGATGAACTGTTTGAAGTCGTATTTCTTTCACACCCCCCTACCGATGAGGAGCTATTGCAGTACGCAGAGGTACTTCCGGATCTTACAGAGTTGTTGCTGGAATCTTTTGATGACCGCCGCGATCCCTTTAGTAGCGAACAATGGCGGCAGTTGGGTGAAATTGTTGCGGACTTCGGTAGTGAATTGGACGAATCTCTCCTTACCTATGTCATGTCAAAAGTTGTAGAGCGAGGAGCCCTTTAGTTATTAGTTCAGGAGGAAAAATTTATGGATAAACGTAAGTCAGAGATTCACGAGCACCAAAGTGCAATTGATGAGCTTGATGTAACGATTGAGCGTCAGACCGCTGAATTAGGTCGATTGATACTGCAAAATGATGAATGCCCGCAGGAGGCCCTAAAAGAGTCCTTTGGAGTGGGAAAAGAGATTCAATCTGAAATAGCTGCGAAAGAAAATCGTCGTGAGGATATTCGAAGTGCCCTTGAAAGGCTTCGACAGCTGGATGAACAGTTGGAGGAGTTGGACGAGGAAGATAAGACTTTTGATAAGAGCCGCTCGGAGATGGTTACTACCTTGGGAGCCCATGCGTATAGAGTGTACCGGACCGGTTCGCTAAAGAAGGAGGAGTTCGATAAGATTTTTGAAGAAATATCTGAACTTGATGCCCAACTTAGCGAGAAAGAGCGGGAGGTTCAGAATCTATCTATTGCACAGGGTGAGAAAAATCTTTTTAAGAAGTTGCCTGGAGGGGCGAAAATATCTCTTTTGAAAAGCGGTATTGTACGCCTTGAAAAGAAGCGTGATGCTGCGCTCACAAGAGTGGGTGAACGTTTACTTGAAACTGAAAAGATTGAGGAAATTCCTGACGAACAGGTACGTAGTGCTACTTCTAATATCAAACAGCAGGAAGAGCGCCGGGAAGAAAGAGGTCATCAACGTGTAGCTTTAACTCAGGAAAAGGAAGAACTGAATCAAAAGATTGAAGCTCAGTCTTCCAGTGCTTCACCGGAGAAAGCCTTAAAACAGTTGGATAATGAGATTAAACAGCAGCAGGAAAGGCTCTACACACAGCAGCTTCAGGTTGGGAAGGTGTATCTGCTGCAGTCTTCATCTGAGGGCCCTGAGGACTTTGAGGGTTCTGAGGGTGAGGAACAGCAAATGGTACTGAATCGAATACGCGAACTGGAGCAACAAAAACAACAGCACCAGGACAAAGTAAATACCCTGCAATCCGAATTAGAAATTGAAGAGCTGCAGGATGATATGAAAAAGAAAGAGGAGCACATCGCCCGGCTGGAGAAAAAGATTTCTGAAGAGAAACAGGAAGTTGAACAAATACGGGATGATCTCTCGGCTGACAATAACCGGGTGAAAGAGTTACGCAGAATGGTGCAAAGTAAAGAAGTCTCTGCTCCTGCTGGGGCAGAGCAGCCCAAAAAAGCTGCACCTAAAAAGCAAAAAAGCGCCGCCCCTTCCACCTCTGCAAAAAAGACAAAAAAAGAGCAAGAGCTTGATCTTGAAACAAATGCTTCAGAGCAGGAAACTGCTGCGCAGGAAGACGAAGTTCAAAACACACAAGGCGAGACTCCGGATGGGAAGAAATAGACAGCAGTAATAAAAAAAGGCCATCTAAAGCTTTCAGACGGCCCTTTTGAATTCCACTTTTTTTATTCCACTTTGAATCTACTATACCCGTGATCGTTCGATGTATTTGGTATGCAGATAATGATGGCTGCGTTCCCCCAGCGGTTTAGACAGGTACTTTTCGTAAATTTCCTGAATGGCTGGGTTCTCGTGAGATTTTCGCAGTTTTTTGCCCTCATCTTCCGCATAGATGGCCTGTATTCGCTGTTTACGTACTTCATCGGTGGTAAAACGGGGCTGGCCTCCGCCTCCAATACAGCCGCCCGGACAGGTCATTATCTCTATAAAATGGTACTCAGCTTCTCCGGCCTTTATACGGTCGAGAAGCTTACTTGTATTGCCCAGACCATGGGCTACCGCGGTTTTCAACTCTACCCCGTCGAGAAAGGCCCACTCCTTGAGGGGCTTCTCGATGGTCAGGGCCGCCTCTTTTACCCCTTCAAGACCCATAATCGGCGTGACATGCAGGTTATCAACCGGTAGCTGACGTCCGGTAACTATCTCGTAGGCGGTTCGCAGGGCCGCCTCCATTACCCCGCCGGTATTTGCGAATATATCCGCCGCACCGGAGGAAAGGCCGAGCGGCGAGTCCATTTTGTCATCTTCTAGTTTATGGAAGTCTATGGAGGCCTCTTTTATCATGCGGCCGAGTTCTCTGGTAGTGAGCACGTAATCAACATCTTGATAGCCGCTGTCATTCATCTCTTCCCGTTGGGCTTCGTATTTTTTAGCGGTACAGGGCATTACCGACACCACTACTATGTCCTTTGGATCAATACCCTTTTGCTCGGCGTAATAGGTTTTAGCCATTGCCCCGAACATTTGCTGTGGTGACTTACATGAAGAGATGTTAGAAAGAAATTCAGGATAGAAATGTTCGGCGTATTTGATCCAGCCGGGTGAGCAGCTGGTAAACTGCGGCAGTGCTGCCTCTTGCTTATCCGAGAGTACCGCCTTAAGCCGTGTTAGTAACTCGGTGCCTTCTTCCATAATGGTCAAGTCGGCGGCAAAGTTGGTATCAAACACTCCGTCGAAGCCGAGCCGTCTTAGGGCGCTTACCATCTTACCGGTTACAAGAGTCCCCGGGGGATAGTCAAAACATTCACCCAGGGCCGCACGAATCGCAGGGGCCGTTTGAACTACTACGTGCTTCTCAGGGTTATCCAGTGCCTGCCATACCTGGGGGATATGAGTGCGCTCGGTAATAGCGCCAACCGGACAGACTGCGGCACATTGTCCACACTGTACACACACGACCGTATCAAGATCTTGTGCAAATGCCGGGCCAATTACAGTTGCATAGCCACGGTTTTGGGCTGCCAAGGCTCCTACGTTTTGAACCGCCTTACAGACCTCCATGCAGCGCCGGCATTTGATACACTTGCCTGTATCCCGTATCAGTGCGGGCGTACTTTCATCAAAAAACTGTGCGGGTTTTTCTCCGGCAAAGGCAATCTCCTTTACCCCCATTCGGTTCGCCAGTTCCTGCAGTTCGCAGTCTGCCCCTCGCTCGCAGAGCTGACAATCGCCCTCATGCTCGCTCAGCAGAAGCTCCATTACCGTCCTGCGAGCATCGCGCACACGGGCACTGTTGGTACTTACTTCCATACCGTCGCGTACCGGCGTAGAACAGGAGGCTACCAGGCTTTTCGCCCCCTTGACCTCGACTACGCACATACGGCAGGCGCCCAGGGGTTCCATCCCCTCTAAATAGCAGAGCGTGGGAATATCTATATTTACGGCGCGGGCTGCCTCCAGCACCGTAGTTCCCTCTTCTACCTCGGTTGTAATGTTATCAATTGTAATTTTCATTCTACACTGCTCCCTGATTTTGCAGGTGTTTTACCGTAATCGCAACGCAGACAGCGTTCGCACTGTCGGATGGCAACACTCTCACACCAGCTGCGTTCAACCTCTTCAAAGTTGTTCTTACGACGATCGGTTCCGATAACCGGCATTTTCTCACGCGGGTAGGGTACCGGTTCGGCATCCGGGTCATAAGAGGTTTCTACCACTTTCTCCTCGCGCCAGAAGGCGTGTGTCTCTCCGGTAAGGTACTGATCAATGCCGACCGCCGCTTTTTCTCCCTCTCCAATGGCCGATACGACCGACACAGGACCGGAAGCGGCGTCTCCGCCGGAGAAAATCCAATCGACTGAGGTTTGACCGGTCAATGGGTTGGTTTTGATAAAGCGGTTTTCCCCAAGATGAATGTCTAATTCACCGGCAAAGTGACTGGTATCTATCTGCTGTCCAATAGCAATTATGACTTGATCAGCTTCCACTATAAAGTTCTGCTGATCCGAGCGGGTTGGTCGTCTGCGTCCGCTGCGGTCAAACTCGCCCAGCTGCATGCAGGCACAGGTTACACCCTTCACCTTTCCAACTCCATTTTTTTCGATAGCTATCGGCTGAGTGAGGGTTCTCAGCTTCACCCCCTCAAGCAGGGCCTCTTCGATTTCCTCCGCATACGCAGGCATTTGCTCCTGGGTTCTGCGATAAAGAATAGTAACCGCTTCGGCTCCGAGACGAATTGCGGTCCGGGCAGCATCAACTGCGGCATTTCCACCTCCGATTATCACCAGTTTCTTACCTACTGGAACTGAACCGCGGATGTTGTACTGCTTAAGAAAATCTATGCCCTGTACCACTCCCTCGGCGTCTTCTCCAGGTATGCCCATGTCCATATTCACTGGAGCTCCGATACCCAGAAATGCTGCATCGTACCCCTGGGAGCGCAGCTCCTTAAGGGTAAAATCCCGGCCTAGAGCCGTGTCGGTGACTATATTGACTCCCATATTTTCGATCATACGTACTTCTCGGGCTAGGGTTTCCCGGGGCAGCCGGTAGGCCGGGATGGTCTGGACCATCATGCCTCCAGGTCTCTGTTCAGCTTCGAAGACCGTTGGTGAGTAACCAAGGCGGGCGAGAAAGTAGGCACAGGAGAGCCCGGCAGGACCACCGCCGATTACAGCGATCTTCCGTTTTGCATTTGTGCTGTTTTCTCGGATCTCCGGTAGTTGAATGGTCACTTCTTGGTCGACCATGAAGCGCTTTATGCCGCGGATTGCGACTGAATCATCAAGGGTAGAACGACGGCACTTATCTTCGCAGGTATGAAAGCAGACCCGTGCACACACGGCGGCAAAGGGGTTGCGCTCGCGATGCAGTCGCAATGCTTCTGCATAGCGTTTTTCTCCAACCAGCGAGACAAATCCGGGGACATCGACCCCCGCCGGGCATGCACTTTGACATGGAGCCCGGACCAGCCCTGCACAGACACCGGCTTCGCAATGTTTATCACGAATATGTTCAACATACTCTTGCCGGAAATGCCGGATGGTAGAAAGCACCGGGTTCGGAGCGGTTTGTCCTAGACCGCACAGAGCGGTGTCTTTGATCTGTTCTCCAAGTTCAATCAGGCGTTCAATATCACCCTCCTGACCATCCCCTTCTGTAATTCTGGTGAGAATCTCGAGCATTCGCTTGGTTCCAACCCTGCAAGGGGTACACTTTCCACAGGACTCTTCCTGCACAAACTCCAGAAAATAGCGGGCTACGTCTACCATACAGGTGTCATCGTCCATAACAATCAGGCCGCCGGAGCCCATGATAGCTCCAAGGTCACTGAGGGTGTTATAATCTAGGGGAACATTAAGATACTGCTTTGGAATGCATCCACCGGAGGGACCGCCAATTTGGGCAGCCTTAAATTGCTTGCCCCCCGGAATACCGCTGCCGATATCGTAGATTAGTTCACCAAGGCTGGTGCCAATCGGAACCTCAACCAGTCCGCTGATATTAATTGCTCCCGCCAGGGCAAAAACCTTTGTCCCTTTACTTTCTTCGGTACCGAAAGAGCTGTACCAGCCGGAACCCTTATCCATAATGGCCGCCACGTTGGTGTAGGTTTCCACATTGTTCAGCAGGCTCGGTTTGTCCCATAGCCCTTTTTGAGCGGGAAAGGGAGGCCGCGGTCTTGGTTCCCCCCGTTTGCCCTCTATCGAGTGGATGAGTGCTGTCTCTTCACCACAGACAAATGCTCCTGAGCCCATCCTGATTTCTAAATCAAACGAGAAATCAGTGCCCATGATATTTTCACCGAGCAATCCGGTTTCCCGGGCCTGTTCCAGGGCCTTTCCAAACCGGCTTACTGCCAAGGGATATTCGGCTCGCACATATACAAAACCGCGGCTTGCGCCGATAGCGAAGGCTGCGATTGTCATTCCTTCTATTAGGCTGTGAGGATCGCCTTCGAGAACACTTCTGTCCATGAAAGCGCCGGGGTCTCCCTCATCGGCATTACACAGCACGTATTTTTCCGTCCCCTCGGCTTTGCGGGTGAGCTCCCATTTAAGCCAGGTTGGAAAACCGGCTCCGCCGCGACCACGCAGACCGGAGTCTTTTATCTCCTCGACAACTTTTTGGGGAGTATAATCTGAAAGGGTCTTTGCTAAAGCGGAGTACCCGCCGACTGCAATAAAATCATCCAGATTCAGCGGGTCAATGTACCCGCAGTTTCGTAATACGATTCGAGCCTGGCCACGGTAGAATTCAACTTCTTTGGCGGTGTCTACCTGTCGGTTATCGGAGAAGTTCCGGTGGGTGAGGTGTTTCACCACTTTTTTCTGTTTGAAATGCTGCTTTACAATCTCTTCCGCATCTTCCGGTTTAACCCCTTCGTAAAACACTTCTTCCGGCTTTATCAATAGTACCGGTCCCCGGGCACACGGACCCAGACAGCCGGTTTCCTTGATTGGTACCGAAATTCCCTCAGCCTGAAAGGCTTTTTCCAGAGCATCCTTTACTTCAAGAGCTCCCGAGGCAATACAGCCGGCTCCTGCGCACAGGTGAATAACCTGTTCAGTGTGTGGGCGTGATTTTTGTGCGGCCTTTTGACGCTTTACTAGGTCATTGGCCGACTTAATTCTCATTTGTCCTTCCATTATTCTTCCTCCCCGCACGGTTCAGAAACACGGTAAGGTACAAGCAGATCTTTTACCTTAGATGGCTTAACGCGCTGATAGACATGGTCGTTAATCATCACCACCGGTGCTAAACCACACGCACCGAAGCAGCGTCCGATCTCAAGGCTGAAAATCCTGTCGTCGGTAGTTCCACCTACATCGATACCAAGATAGTCCTGGATAGATTGCAGGACTTCCTTCCCTCCACGAACATAGCATGCGGTTCCCAGGCATACCCTCACAATATTTTTACCGCGAGGAATGGTGGAAAAATAGGAGTAAAAGCTTACTACTCCAGCTACTTCACTGTAGGGGATGTTAAGTCTTAGACTCACTTTTTTGAGAACCGGTTCGGCGAGATATCCGAATAGGTTTTGGGCGGTTTGCAGTACGGGAATTAAGGCTCCTTTTACGCCGGAGAAGGTATCAATTACCTCATCGATCCGCAAAGCCATCTCTTCCTCAGAGAGTTGATCGCTGCAACAAGCCCCCTGGTCTGTCTCTTTTTGATCTAATTGTGCATCCACTGCCATAGATCACCCTCCTTATGTTTAATAGCGCTGTGCGCTTAATTGCCGGTGATCCTACTTATTTAGCTCAGCTCAGAAGTACAAAAAAATTAAATAATGTTATAAAAATTAAAATAAAAATACAAAAACTCAAGAAATGTGAAAAAAATGATCATTAATTATCCTATATATACATTAACATGGAACTTAGGAGTTGTCCAAAAAAAAATAAAATAGTGCAGCAATTTTCAATTTGGATAGCGTAATTACACTATCCAAATTGAGAATCGTTGAAATTATTGAATTTCCTAGTTTCTTAACCGCCATTAATGCCGCATACTGTAAAGGGAGATAAGCCATGAAAAGCCTCTCTATAGATGCGTTACCCTATCCGGCTGCTGTAATAGATACCTCATATAGCATTCTTTCTCTAAACCGGCGCTGTGTTAAATTGATCGGCGGTGAAAATGAAAGTTACTTTTTGGGACACCCGTTGCAGAACTTACTCTGTGCTCATCCCCAGGGTGATCTGGAGCAGATTCTTGAAAATTACCTCGATGGAAGGCTGTTTAGAGCAGCTGTAATGCATTCTGAAGGCTACACTATTGTTGTGAACGGCAGGGTGCAGCCGGAGCCGGAATCTGAGGGTTTTTTGCTAATCTTCGACCCGGAGATAAAGCCGGCGCCAGAACCAAAACAAAATGAGAAAGGCACTGCCGAATCAATAGAATGTATTTTATCTCTTGTCTTGTTACACTCGCCCCACTATACCCAGGCGTACAAAGAGCTCCTTGAAAAGGTCACTACCTATTTCGACTTTAGCGGTGGAGCACTCTACTTAAAAAGTACCACTGAAGCTCAGCTTGATTTTAAATATTCCCATGGGCTATCTGAACCGTTTAGGCATTTTTTATCCACCCAGAGTTCAAGAGAGTGGTCCGGTATACACCGCCCTCTACTGTTTGAACGTAAAAGTCGAAAAAACCCCATTTCGCCAATATTACAGCAGCAAGGAGTGCAGGCCATGCTGCTGCTGCCAATTAACGATGATAACTCGTTAGATGGGCTGGTAGTATTGTTTGCCTTTTTGCCGAAGGATAAGTATGGTACTCATTTGTCTGAAACAGAGACAGTCGCAAACTATTTAGGAATGCTTTTTTCACGACTTAGTCATGAAGAGAAGCAGGACAGCAGTGAAAAATTGTTCAGATCGCTGGTGCGTTCCATGCCAAGCGGATTGATAGTTCGTGACGAGACAGAAAAGGTCATACTCTATAACCTGGCCGCAGCACGATTACTAGGCATGCGTAATGATACAAGCATAGATCCGAAGCTTCTTATGCAGGGCTTGCAGATACTCAACAAAAAGGGCGATGTTCTTGCGAGGGAAAAGCTACCGAGTATAGTATCCCTGAAAGAGGGGCGCAAAATCAGAAATTATGAGCTGAAAATTATTCGAGAGGACGGGACTTACCGGTGGGTTTCCATCAACTCCGAGCCGCTTTTCCGTACAGGTGAAATTTCTCCTTACGCCTCGGTGGCTACCTTCAAAGATATTACTGAAAACCGAAAAATCCTTCGCGAATTTGAAAATGCGAAACAAGCAGCTGAGTCAGCCAACCAGTCAAAGAGCCGTTTTTTGGCCAATGTCAGTCATGAGATTCGCACTCCCCTAAGTGGTATCATGGGAATGACGGATATCTTATTAGGTGCCGACTTAAAACAAGAGCAGCGAGAGCAGTTGCTGCTCATGAAAGAGGCAGAAGCGTCCTTGTTGGATATTATCAATAAAGTATTGGAACTTTCTAAAATTGAGTCCGGAAATATTATTGTAGAGAATAATACCTTCCAGTTGAGAAGTACTGTCAAAAAATCGGTAATGCCGCTTTTTATGGGAAAGCAGGATTCCGAGTTAACAATGGATATTAGTGTAGCCGACGACGTACCCAATATTTTAATTGGTGATGCTCAGAGATTACAGCAAGTGCTGGCAAACCTAGTCAGTAATGCCATCAAATTTACCCATAGTGGTACGATTACAGTTTCAGTAACTCTTGAACAGCTGGTTCGAGAGAGTGCAACTCTCCGTTTTGTTGTGAAGGACAGTGGCATCGGCATTTCCGAAGAAGAGATTGAGCGAATATTTGACAGTTTTCAGCAAGTCGATTCGGGCTTTTCGAAAAAACAGCAGGGCTTTGGCCTTGGATTATCGATAACCAAACAGATAATCGAGATAATGGGTGGTAGAATCTGGGTTGAAAGTACTCCCGGAGAGGGCAGCAGTTTTTTCTTTACTGTTTCTTTTCTGTTGGGGAGGGGAACGGCCCAGGCTATTAGCAGCCAGAAAAGTACAATCCCGTCTCCCTCCTACTCTTTAACAATCCTGCTTGCTGAGGATAATGAGCTTAATCAAAAATCGATTGCCTATTTCCTTAGTAAGATGGGACATGAGGTTGAGATAGCTGAAAATGGGAGTGAGGCTCTTAAGCTTCTAAGTCAAAAGCGCTTTGATTTGGTGTTGATGGATGTCCAAATGCCGGAGATGAATGGCTTGGATGCGACCCGAGCAATTCGCGGCTCCGATGGATCTCAATTCGATTCTCAAATTCCTATAATTGCATTGACCGCTTATGCAATGAAAGAGGATGTACATCATATCCTTTCCTGCGGAATGAATGCATACGTATCAAAACCCCTCAGCCGGGATATTCTGGCAGAGGCCATTGGACGTGTCTTTCTGTATGAGCATCAGAACAAGCGCAAGAGTGAACCTCTGGGAGAGGGTTCCACCGGACTTGGACAGCTGCATAAGTTCGATACTATTGAAGCCTCCTCGCAAAAACCTGCATCACTCACCGACTTCAGCACTTTTATCCAGGACTATCAAGGTGATATAGATATTGCTCAGCAGCTTCTGGAACTTTTTTATCGGGATGTCCCTGGAAAAATGTCCGGGATAGAAGAGGCCTTGTCGAAGGGTTATCTACAGGAGACGGTGGATGCTTTTCACTCTCTTACGAACAACCTTTCAGCGGTCCGCTTGTACAGCCTGGGTAATATTAGCCGGTTTCTTGAACGCGAAGCTCTGAGGGGAAACATCGAAGAGGTAGAGGAACAATTTCCTGCATTTCAGGAAGAATTAAAAAAGGCGGTTCAGCAGGCACAACATTATCTTGCAGTCATAGAAGGTATGCGTGAAGAATAATCACCCCACTTCTACGATTCTGCCGCCCAGGCGCCAATATCGATTAGTTTTAAAGCAGCTTGTTGTCCCCAGCCTTTATTAGCCTTCGGGCTGGCAGGGCTTGGATGCAAAATAGAGTCAACCACAGGCTTTCGAGCCGGCTCCTGAGTATGCTGCAGTGGTAAAGCCCTTTGGATTCGCTCGGCAGCAAATTTACCTACCCCTATTATAAAAGCAGGTTGAAGTGCATGGATTACTTCGATCAAATGGGAATTGCAAGCTGAGAATAGCGCATTCCTTTCAGCTTTCGGCAGTTTATCGGGAGTAAGGTTTTTACCGCCCTCTTCCATAAAAATAAGGGGACAGTAATTGGCTACGTAGTGCTGTTTAAAAAAGTTTTCGGCAGTGCCAAACCTCTCCCGCATCAGGCTCCACAAGCGTCGCCCGCTGACTTCACTCCGGGTGCAGGCAAATCCGTCAATAGGTTTTTTAGGGTGACTTTTTTCCGGCTGACCAACTGTTGTCTCAATCTGCATCCAGTCGCGCACAAACTGTATCTCCCCAAAAGGAACACCGGTCTGAGCCATCCCCCATGGCCCCGGGTTCATACCGACCAATAAAATCCTCCGCGGCCCGTTTACATAGCGGCGTATATATTCTGCGTGGGCAGCCCAGGCATAAATGAGAGGATTATAGGTATAGGCAACTTTTCCACTAAAAGAAAACTTATCGGTTGTATGAGCCAGCTGCGCTGCGGCAGCTTCTATCGCTTCTGCAGTATTATTCATGGGTCCAGTGTATCCCGGGCAATTCTGATTGTGCAAGCCTGGCCGGCAGTTCAAGCCGGCAACACATCGATGTGAATGGAAGAATTAAATAATAGTTGCGTATTTCCAGTTTGATGGGTACCATTCTATGAATTGGGAGACGAGAGCTAAGAAACGGCAGGAGGAGTTGCATGAAACCGGTTAAAATGAGCAGTCGCGACACTATTACTCTGCTTTTGTTGGTATTGATGTCGGTTTTTCTGTTTGCCGATCAGAGAATTATGTCGGCTATACTTCCGGAGCTTTCCGCCGAGTATGGAGCCGATGTAAGGACCTTGGGATTTATCGGTTCTGCCTTTACCCTGGTGGGCGCCTTTATTAGTATTGTTTTTGGGTATTTTACCGACCTCATTTCCCGAAAAAAATTGCTGGTGATTACGGTGTTCGTAGGAGAGATCCCGTGTCTACTGACAGGAGTTCCCCTTTTTACCCAAACCTTGTGGAGTTTTACGCTGCTGCGTATTCTAACCGGAATTGGTATCGGTGGTATCTATCCTATCTCCTTTTCGCTCATTTCCGATTATTTCCGGGAAGAGCACCGCGCCTCCGCTTCTGCGTGGTTGGGAGTTGCGTGGGCAGTCGGGATGATGGGCGGACCGGCCTTGGCAGGTTACTTAACGGGGAGTTTTGGCTGGCGGATTGCCTTTGTCCTGGCGGCAGCACCAAACTTTCCCTTGGCCTTGATATTTGCCCTATACGCCCGGGACCCTGAGCGGGGACGGACGGAGAAGGCCTTAGAGAAGTTGATTCAATCGGGTATTGCATATACCTCCCGTATCAAGCTGAGTGATTTTAAGCTGCTCTTTTCAAACCGAACCAATTTTTGGACCTTTCTGCAGGGAGTTCCAGGCACCATTCCCTGGGGGATACTCAGCTACTGGGTAATTATTTTTTTGGAGCAGGAGCGCGGCTTTTCGAAGGAAGAAGCAACTACTGTTTTTTTGATGATGGGCCTTGGAGCAACGATTGGGGCGGTTGTCTTTGCGGTTATTGGAGAGCGTCTGTATCGTAAAGATCCGCGCTTGCTGCCGCTGTTGTGCGGGGCGGGAGTCCTTGTGGGGATTGTGCCGATGCTTCCTGTGCTGAACTATCCCGTGTTTGACCCCGGCGGAGTGCAGCTGCTGCTGCTTAACCTTGGGGCCTTTGTCGGTGGTTTCCTGGTATCGGTGCCCTCTGCGAATGTAAAGGCTATTCTGATGAACGTAAACCGACCTGAGCATCGTGGCTCAGTGTTCGCTGTATTCAATATTACCGACAACCTTGGGCAAGGCTTCGGCCCGGCGATCGGGGGGCTGCTCGTACCGATTGGCTACCAATTTACCATGAACTTCGCCCTATTCTGGTGGCTTCCCTGCGGGTTGATATTTTTTATGGTTGCCCGCTATATTGTTGCAGATCGAGACCGCTTACAGAAACTCATGTTATCCCGGGCTACAAGAATGCAGGAGAAGGAAGTGCAGATCTGATGCCTTATATGTTGGAAAAAATAGGCATAGCGATAGCCGGGTTGTTTTTGCTCCTGTATGCCGGCTGTGCCGGGGCTCCTCCTCCCGAAGAGGGGCTTCTGCCTCTTCCGGCCAATATCGAAGAGCTTCCGTGGCGTCGTATTGCCCCGGGAGTTGACTACAAAACGCATGCCGGTAACCGTGAAGTACCGCAACTGCATTTTTTGAGGGTAGACCTTGAAAATGAGAATGTGAAGGTCAGCCCGTATCCGCCCCAGGAGAGTGAGGCCGACCCTCTGCACATCGCAAAAGCCGCAAAGGCTTCTGTTGTCATTAGCGCGACTCCCTTTCGGTATGTGTTCAATCTGCTGCAGGGCTTCCGGATGAAACCCGTGGGGGTGTACAAGGCCGATGGGGTTCTTTATTCGCAACAAGAAAAGGAATGGGGAGTACTGTGGAAAGATCCGGACGGAGAATTGCACATTAGCGACGGATTAACCCGGGAACCCCTTAAGCGTGCCCAATGGGCGGCCGGCGGCTTTGAGCCGATCCTGCTCAGGGGGCAGAACATTGGAGTGCATGGTGAACGCACTGCCAGAACGGCGGTTGGCCTGGATGCAGCGGCTCGCTATTTTTACATTGTGGTGGTTGAGGGGAAGGGGTTTTTGCACCGGGGACTCACCTCTAAAGAGACCGCCCGCATCTTTACCCGTCTGGGAGCCTCTTCAGCGATGAACTTTGACGGCGGGAGTTCGGCCTTTCTGGTTATTCCAACGGGAGACGGGGAGCTCTCCTATGCCTATCAGGGAGGGCACCGTTCAATGGCCTGTTTCCTGCTGGTACAACAGGTTGAGAGGGCCGACTAATACTTTCATTGATTCTATTGATAAGTTTATTGATTCTATTGATAAGTTTATTGATTCTCGAGAAAGTTCCGGTGGCGATGAAAAAACTCCAACATATGCTGCTGCAGCCCCCCGAAAAACTCACGTTCGAGGCGCGTTCCGCTAGGAGTGATGTAGCGGTAGTGCCAGATTTCAAACATATAACCGGTTAGCTTCTCCTCTCCCTCCGGGTATGAAAGTGAAAACCCATATTTCCACGCCTCTTTACGGAGCCATTGACCGGCGGGGGTGTCTCCGAACTCGGGGCTTATACTGCCGAAATCGATAGTGGTTCCAAGCTGGTGTTGACTGGTACCAGGACGTGCAGAGAAGCGGTCGGCTTCCTTTTGTCCATGCCGATCAACATATCTTTCATAGAGTCCTTGCTGGTAGGAGTATGAACGAAAAGCCGAGGAATATACCAGTTCGATGTTATCTATACGAGCTGCCTCCGTCATAGCCAGAACCGAAGGCATGCACACCCGGCTTAGACGAAGGTCACTGCGGTTGAGGGTGAGGGGATAATTGCTCAGTAAAACTAAATCATCCGGAGCATATTCTTCGGGGAGGGGGTGGTCTTTATCAACTAAGACACCGGCCCAACTTGGCAGATCTAAAAATTGCTGTGCTAACTCGAGGAAGTATTGGGGCCGTGCTAAAATGGTCTCTTGAACAAAGACCGGCTCAGAGTCGATTAATTTTTTTAGCTGTGTAAGAGATATGTCGATTTCAGGATGGGGGAACACCGGTTGCGGCCCACTTTTCATCTCTTTTTCCGCTTCTGTAGATTTATTCGGATTGCTTGACTCGGCAGAACAGCTTACTGTAAATAATACAGTAATAAGAACAAAAAGAAACCATATGCGTATAGGATAATTCATGTGCACAATAGTAACCAAACTGCATGTAATTTTCAATTGTGCAGACACTGTTTATTTTGGATCAGCTACTCTTGGAGGATTTTGATGGGGCAAACAGTACTAACCATTGATGATGAAGCAGCGATTCGCAAAAGCTTTGTCTCTTTTCTTGAGGATTATGATTACCCCCTTGTGGAAGCCTTGAAAACGGCGAATGCTAAACTCCAGCAAATCAATCGGAAGTCGCGGGGCTCGTTAGAAGAAAAAGAGGTCTTACTGCGTGAAGTGCATCATCGGGTAAAAAATAATACGCAGGTTATTATGAGCCTTATGAATCTGCAGAAGCCTCTTTATCGTAATAACAATGATATCCGACTAATTGAGAAGAGTATTCATCGAATACAGGCCATGGCCATGGCTCATGAGCAGCTCTACCCAACTGAAGACTTTACACAGATAAACCTATATGCGTATCTGAATGGGATGGTGCATGAGATCGCCTGTAGGAAAACTGCAGTAGGAAAAGACTTGGATACTCAAATACAGGTTCAGAATTTGTACGTAGGATTGGAGTTGGCGATTCCCATCGGATTGATTATTCACGAACTGACCGATAATGTTTTTGAACACGTTTATCCCGATGGAAATGGAGGGATCCTTCAGGTGACAGCAGCCAAAGAGGATGATGTGTACACGATTACTGTGGCGGACAAAGGGATTGGTTTGCCGGAAGATATTGAAATTAGCACAACTTCATCCTTGGGGTTTATGCTGGTTCAAAGCCTCGTCATGCAGATTAAGGGGAAACTTGAAGTGGAACGGAAGAATGGAACTTTAATAAAGCTGGTATTTAAATGGCAGGAATAGTTGATTTGATTAAAGAGCATGTGTATGGATTCTTTGATATCCCCTATGTCCCGGAGGAAATACTGTTTGCAGACCGACCGTTAGTGCTGCATATCAGCGATACCCCTGCTAACTCCTATCGATTTATCTTTCGGCTTATCCGACGTCTTGAACCGGAGTATTTGATTCATACCGGCGATTTTGTAGATGATATAAAATTAGAAAATCGACCCGGACAGCTGGTGGAATACCGTGGGAAACTGAAAAAGATCTTCCGCCAGTTGGAGGAACTTCCTGTTGGAAGAATATATTTAGTGCCGGGGAACCATGATGATAGAGCTACTGTTGATGAGTGTACCCAAAGAGCTGTGGTATTTTCTGAAAAAAGCGTGATTGAAATCGACGATATCCGACTGTATGTCTCTCATTACTATCCCGAAGTTGAGGCCCACTCTAAGGAAGCGGTCGATTATATGCTCTTTGGACATAATCTCATGCCGGACCGCCAGCCCGGCACTACTGCATCATTGTTAAACGGTATTACCGCGATTCATGTGCTATCGGTTTCATCTAAACAGGTGTATTCTATACCCTATCCGAGCGGCACCGATAGTGCCCGTAAACTTTTATTACCTAAAGTGGGCATGTAGAGAAGGGGGTTCCCATGTTGTTTATTCGAAGAGGTCCGCGTTGTGTATTTATACGGACGGCAGAACCTGAAAAATTATCACAGGATATCAGCCGAGAGTTGGGAGGACTTTCCTGTTCATTTGAAGAGGGATTAACTGAAGCTCAGGAGTTTCACAGTTTGCTCTTTTTTACTGATCCGGGAATCGAAAAAACCTGTATAGAGGATGCTCACACAGTTGTACATGTACCGAATGAATCGTCCTATATTCTTTCGCGGTTTTTTCAGGACCACCTGCAAAAGCGTATAGCGAACGTGCAGCTGGGTCCCGGACTGATTTTGATGCGGGTAGTCGGCTCAGGAGATGATGTGGCCGCGGAACTTGGCGAAAAGTATGGGGGCATCCGGATGGAATTATCCACTGCAATCAGTACAGGGGAAGTAGAGGATACTGTACTTGTGCTTACCAATGCCTCCCTCAGTAAAGTTATCAGTATTGACGATTATATTGAGCAGCCTATTTTGATTCGCGTTCCTTCTCATCAGCTGTATTGGGAACTGCGGAGTAAGGGGGTGCATCTGATTACCCAGTCTCTGGAAAAGAAACAGTGGTATGAGATGCGGGTTAATATTTATGATTCCGCCGATTATTATGAGATTCACTATGAGCGGCTTATGCTGGTACTCTCGGAGCTGGATGCGGGCATGGTGTTGGCGGAAACCTGGACCAAAGATCATGCGCTGGCCCTTATGTCGGTGTTGGCCTATCAAGTGAGGTTGTTCTCCCTTGACTCTCCGCAGAAGATGAAACGACTTCTGATGGGTTTGGAATACAATACCAAAGGTCGGCGCTTTGTGGACATGGACCTCTATTACCGCAACCGAAAAATAAATAAAAATGATAAAGGGGTCCGTAATTACAAAGTTGATACCCCGCAGTACCTTCGGGCTGAACTGTTTAAGAAGCTGTCGCAGGAAACGGTGGAAAAATTACTGGCTTTGGAGTCTCAGCTCAGCGAATAAATGTAGACAATACTCGTACCTGCTGTTTTGAGCTGTCCCTAGTTACTGCTGCTCCCTTTTCAGATCCTTCTCCTGCTCCTCGAGACTGCGCAAGTCTTTTCCGCTCACCCGCTCTGGTAAAACTCCGGAACCGCCGCTGCGGGGCAGCACTTCTTCTTCTGAAATGTCTGTTGTGTGGGCTATAAGTGTGCGCACCCGGGGCCCGCAGAAAGTGCCTTGGCAAGAGCCCATACCGGCCCGGGTGCGGCGTTTGACCGCATCGAGGGATTTAATGGGAATACCCCTTTGCAGCGCATCCAGGATTGTCTTTTCGCGGACCTGTTCACAGCGGCAGACTATCCGCTCAGGATTGCCTTCCGGTAAATCTATTAAATCCTGCACCTCTTTAATCGGCTGTAAAGGGTGAGGTGAGTTTATCCCGGGGCGCTTTGGATTAAAATCAGCTTTTTCCTCCAGAGTTAAACCTGAGGTTTCGAGGAGTTTGAGTACCTTTACCGCAATCGCAGGGGAGGAGGTCAGGCCAGGCGAGTCTATTCCGGCTGCATGTATGAATCCTCCAATCGGGGCTTCCTCAATTATAAACTCTTTACTGTCGCTGGTAGCCCTGATTCCGGAAAAAGAACGGATTACATGGCTCAACTTAAAGCCTGGAACGCTGCGGCGGGCTTTCTCTACAATGTAAGCGAGAATTTCGGAATTTGTGCTCACATCCTCCCGCTCGGGTATCTCCTCGGAATTCGGTCCGATCATCAGATTTCCCCAATAGGTGGGAGTTACCAAAATACCCTTCCCCCTTTTAGTTGGGGTTTGGAAAATCACACTGTTTATCAGCTTGCCATCTCCGCGCCGCAGAATAAGGTACTGTCCCTGCCGAGGCAGAATCCGAAAGCTGGTATCGCCGACCATAGCGGCTATGCGGTCGGAATACACCCCGGCGGCATTCACAACATACCTGGCGGAAAGCTTCTGAGGAGTGTTCTCCGAGGTGTTCTGCGGGGCGATCTGGACAGTAAATGCACCGTCGGTTTTTTCTATCCCCACGACTTCACTTTCAAGCCGTAAGTCCAGCCCGTTGGTAACGGCGTTCTCGGCCAGGGCAATACACATTTCGTAGGGGGAGGTAACGGCGGTTTCGGGGCAGTGGAGGGCGGCTACTGCTTCCGGACCCACCTCCGGTTCCATCTTTTCCAGCTCTTCCCGTTCAACAATTCTCAGCCCCTTCACTCCGTTCAGCTTTCCGTTCTGCAGCAGTGTTTCTAGGCTTGAGCGCTCTTCATTGGAAAAAGCCAGCACCAGTGAACCGCATCGGTTCAACCCAAAGTTCAGTTCCTCATTCAGTCTGTCGAACATACGGTTTCCGCGGATGCTCAGCTCGCCTTTTACTGTTCCGTGGGTGGCGGTGTAACCGCCATGTACAATGGCACTATTTGCTTTAGTGGCACCGTTGCTTACATCGACACTTTTTTCACATAGTACTGTGCGCAGCTTGTAGCGTGCAAGTTCCCGGGCTATCGCGCAGCCGACTACCCCGCCTCCAATGATACATACGTCATACATATAATTAACTCCCTTCTCCTGAGGATACTATTTTCTGCAGATATGTGATAACCCTTTTCAGTTCCTGCTGCAACTGTGTGCTCTCAGCGGTGCTAAGCCTGTTATAATGAGTTCCTTTCTGTTCGCCCTCAAAGGCAAGAAGTGTAATTCCTATATTCTATTAGGCTACGCCTTTTTTAGCAAATCAAAATTCAAAGCCTTGGCGTTTCAAAAACTCTGTTATTTTCGAAACAATTTTGAGTTGCACTAGCAGGTAAGCATTTATCTGCTGGTTTTGATGACGAGAATAGTTGTCATTCCTGTAAGTCCGCAGACAAATAGAATGATTCGACCGGTTGTACCGGTGATGGCAAAAGTGCCGGAGAGTGTAATCATTACCCACAGCATCGAAATGGCTTTGATTTTGACGTTCCGCGGGATAGAGCGGTCTTCCTGAAATTGGCGAATAGTCGGCCCGAAGGTTCGGCTGCTGATTAACATGTTATAGAAGCGCTGCGAGCTGCGTGCATAACAGCCCGCAGCCAGCAGTAGAAAAGGGGTCGTAGGCAGCCCGGGCAGGATTATCCCGATAAACCCCAAGCCTACCAGCACGGTTCCACATATAATTAGAGAAGCTTTGACCATAGCATCATCCTATTTATCTGTTCATCTACTCAAAAGTCTATATTATACTACGGTTTGTGTGCAAATTTCTCAACAAATAGACTCAACAATGATACCATTATAACGGTAAATACTAAGCGATAGATCATAAACTCGGCCCCCAAAAACCGTAGTTCCACCAGCTCCTGCGGTATCTTTATGCATGCCCAGGCCGACAGGAAAATGTAGATGTTTGCCACCCGGGCGCCCTTATCCCGCAGGGTACGGGCAATGGGAAAGGCCATGTATACCGGCCCGGTCGGCAATGTACCCAGCAGAAAGGCCACCGCCATACCCTTTAACCCCGATTCGCTGCCCAGGTGGGCGCTGATAAACTGGTTGGAAATAAACAGGGACAGCAGCCCCATAAGCAGCAGAACCGCCGGCAGCACCACAATCAGTTCCATTGTATAATCGAGAACAGTGGTGCCGAAGGGCGTCCTGGCTTCAGGCTGCAGATACAACAGTACCGCGCTTATAAGTGCCAATGCAATAACCGGTACCCATTGTTTTATCTTTTTATTCATATAACCAGCCCCATTAGCAATGATATCGTGAGGGCTGCCACAAAACTCGTTCCGTTACGCAGTGCGGCAAAGCGTCCGCCAAGCTCTTTTATCTCCAACGGCAGGGTCACCACCCCGATCATAGTCAGACTGGTAATAAAAGTGGCGATGATCGTTATTGACGCCCCCTTTGCCAGCAGCGAGGCCGAAAGGGGGAAGGCCAGCAATGCGGGGATGTGCAGCACCGCACCGGTTACTGCTACCAGTAGAACTCCCAGGGGGCCCGATTGCTCGCCGATAAACTGCTGCAGCCCCTCCTCCGACACAAAGCCGAAGAGCAAACCGATCAGCAGGATAATGATAATAAGCATGGGCAGAATCCCCAAAAACATCTTTGCCGCCACTTTGATCGATTTAAGGGCCTTCTGTCGATTGCGGGAAAAGGCGAATGCAAAGGCCCCCAGGGCAATTATGTTGATTATTACTGCTGTCATGGCGATTATGGTTTGGGGATTTTGACTACAAGTATTTTCAGAGAACTCTCCGAGGTGTTATGCAGCCCGTGGGGGATATCTTTCGGGCTTTCCACCAGAGCACCGGCAGTTACCGGTTCCCGCTCCTCACCAATCTCAACTTCTCCATGGCCTTCTATGATAAAAAAGAAAACATCCACCGGAGTACTGTGCACCGGCAGGCTGCTGCCGGGCGCCAGTTCTACCCGGACTACCTCTACCTCTGGTTTAGAGAGCAGCTTTTTGGCTGTTACGGAATTCTTTTCATATTCGGTGTCGCCCTGTTCGGGCTGAATAATGTTCATAATAATCCTCCTTAACTTAGAAGTACCACCGAAGTGAAACATAGGCCATAGTGTTGTCCTCATACTGCCCGAACTTGCCGGACTCATCGCCGAGGAATATTTCAACTCCGGACTGAATCTCCACCCCGTCTTCAATGCTGTAGGTAAGGGAGGGGCGCAGTAGAGCGTCGGTGGAGTTTTCAATATCCTCCGGATCGAAGCCCACATACGTGAACAGTTCCCAGGTAAGGGTCTCGGCCATATTTGAGTCTCTCATCCGGAAGGTGAGGGTATGGTCGTATTCATCGGACAGAAGCGCGGCGTCGTAGTCGTGGATATACTGCAGGATGTACTGGGAGGACATGTCTACGCCGTACAGGCTCCAGTCCAACCCCGCCAACCCGTGCAGCTGATGGTGTTTGCTGGTGGCGAGGGTTCGTGTTGGAGGTCCGGGAGTTTCGATTGCAGTAAAGGCTCTATCCAAATAGGCTGCCGCCTCCGAGCGCAGGACAACCGAACCAATGGTGGTACTGAAGCTGCCCCCTACCACCGTGTAACGCTCGTGCAGGGCAGATAGGTCGTCGGTATTTGGAGGTGAGCTGGTAAGATCGATATCGCCCTCCAGTACGGGATTGTCGTCCCAGGCGTAACCGGCCATCAGTTCGCCGTTAAAGGCAGCGCCGAAGTAACTTACTTTTCCAAAGAACTCGCTGTTCTCCAGATCGTCGTCGGGCATATCTTGATCGGCGTTGTTCATCATCTTCAACTGTTCGGTGGACCAAATCGAATCAGGATCCGGCTGATCGGTCGGAACGAAGCGGGGCAGCCAGACCGCATCGAAGGTCAGGGGGCCGGCAAAGTAGTCTGCCTTGACCGCCGGCACTCCCATCCGTATCTCGGTAAAGTCGGCCAGGATAAAGGAACGCAGGTCCTGGGGACTGACGATGTCGGTAATAAAAGCCCCTTCAGCCTCCCCCCAGACTATCGCCTGTTTGCCGACCCGGATGTCCATTGATGGAAAGTACAGGTCGAGGTAGGCCTCGCGCATGCCGATATCCGGTTCGCCGTCGGCTCCGATGTAGGCATAGGGATTCAGCATTATGTGGGTGTTTTCTCCCCAGCCCTCCATCTTGATGTCGGCGGTTTGTTCGGTTATCGGCACATCACCCTCGGACAGGCGGGCCCCGGTGTAGCTGCGTAGCATTCCGGTAAAATTAATATCCTTTGCAAAGAGCATATTGGGCATCAGCATGGCTAGGGCCATTAAAATGACCAGGCTGCCGATAAGGTGTTTTTTATTGATGTGTGTAAGTGAATTCATATAATCCTCCTTGTTCTATTCTCCATTGCTCGATCGTCATCATCGCCTCGGTCCGCGTTTCATCTGCCGTTCGGAGAAAAAACTGTCGGTCAAGCCGGTGTCGAATTCGACATTATCCATCTTGAGCCGGGTGGAATGGTCGCGCTCGAGGTCTTCCATCAGCATATTGGTGATAACCCAATAACCGTCGATCTTTTTAAACTCATCGATATTGAGGACCTTGTAGACTTCGCCTTTATCGTCGTAGTACTCGCGCTTTAGGCCGATCCATTTGTTCTTGGCAATCCAAACGACGGTTTTGCTGAAAGCATCATCGTCGCCAACAGGAATATTCTCGATTACGTAACAAGATTCACCCTGAAAGTTCTCTTCCCGCAGAATCGTATGTCGATCCTCTTCGGGATGGCGTTCGCCCAGGTCGTCGTAGGTAAAGTCTGAACCCATAAAGCGGTCGTTTTTGCTGTCGGAGCTGATGCGCTTTACTCTCCGTAGTGCCGGCAGGTAGATCCATTGGTCATCATCCCGTGCGTCGTCGTAGGACCAGCTCATGAAGCTGGTATCCTTTACATCCGCGGGGGCAAGAAAGAACATCAATTTTTTGTCTACATCCCCGGTATCGATACTGTATTGGGTAATGCTGCGTTCACGGGTAGATCCGCGGGAGTTGGTCATGATCATTTCCAGGTCCGCAGTCATGTCATCACCGCTAGGCCTGTAGTATACCTTCTCCATCACCTCGAGTCCGTCGGGCGCTCCAAATAGAGTACCTCCTACTCCGATCAGTAAAAGTAAAATC
The DNA here is from genome assembly GCA_021736475.1 of Spirochaetia bacterium. GTDB lineage: Bacteria > Spirochaetota > Spirochaetia > DSM-16054 > Sediminispirochaetaceae > DSBN01. The sequence goes on from JAIPFV010000016.1 coordinate 36,331, forward strand.
AGTGTGAGCATGCTTAATTTTTTATACATATCATTCCTCCTCTGTGGAAATTTTGTTGCTATATATTTTGCTGTGACGGTCGATAAAGACCAACACCACTAATAAAATCGTGAGGGTTCCGATGGCGCTGGTGGCCATGTTAAGGGCAACCAAGCCTCCGACCTGACGGTTCGGTGGAAAAACGCTTACCAGAAGTACTGCAAAACCGCCCATTACCGCCGCTGCATTATAGATAATCGCCCTCCCGGTGTGTTCTAGGGTTTCGTATGCAGCCTGAATCGTGGGAACTCCTCTAATACGGTTAAAACGGTATCGTTCGATCAGGTGAATAGCGTAGTCTACGCCTATGCCTATAGCGATGGCGGAAATGATGGCCGTGGATGAACTCAGCGGGATACCGAGAAGACCCATGGTACCGAAATTCACCGTTGCAGTGACGGCGATTGGGATTGTACCGGCCAAGCCGATCCAGAGGCTGCCGAACATCAGGGACAGCAGGAGCGCTACGATACCGAAAGAGAGCAACAGGCTTATAATCTGCCCTTCCATAAGAAGGTTTGCAAACACCAGAGATTTATATCCGCTGCCGGCGTAATCTACCTCTACTCCATATTCAGCCAGTTGTGGGATGTATGGTTCAATCTCTGCGATTACTTCTTCCATTACCGCCGAGCTGTCGCTCTTAAGCTGGAAAGTCAAATTGGCGTTCATATAGTCATAATCTACCACCTGGTTCAGGTTGTCCGGATCACCGGACATTTCATAGAGCAATAGATACTGGGCAATTAGTTCCTGGGAGTCCGGTATTTTATCGTATTCCGGATTATCTTCGTGCATTACCTGATGCATCCGCCGCATGTAATCGGTGAGGGCGAAGCTGTCGCCGACCAGGGGGTTATTTTTTTCTATCTTCATTTGTAACTCATTCATAGTTTCGAGCACCTCTGGCTGCTTAAAGGTATCCTCTTCATCACTGCTGAGGATAACGTTGAGACTGGATGTACCACCGAAGTGTTCATTGACAAATTTGTCCGTCTTCACTACCTGACTGTCGTCCTCAAAGTTGGCCAGGAAGCTGGTGTCTATCCATACCCGTGTGGTTCCGAGAAGGGCCAGTGCAACAGCGAGTATGGCTATGGTTACTACCAGTTTTGGATGGGCAAGGAGCTTTTCGCCGAAACGGCCGCTGATTGTGCTTGGTTTATGTGCTGCAGTCACTTTTGATTGGATTGCCTGTTTTGATTTTAGCGCCTGTTTTGGTGGTCCGAAAAAATAGATTGAGGCGGGAAACAGTATGAGAGCCATTAACATCTCCATCATTATTCCTAATGCCGTAAACAAGCCGAAATAACGGACTGGAAGAACATCACTTGTGAGCAAGGCTAAGAAACCGACTGCCGTAGTGATGGATGTCATTGTAACGGGGCGGACCATCGCCTCCATGGTTTTCTCCACCAAATTCTCCCGGGATATATCCGGTTTTCTGTGTACAATATGAACAATTGAGTTGTGCATATGGATACCGTCAGCTACTCCTATTGCGGTAAGCATGACCGGTATCATAGTACTGAGGGTGTAGATTGGAATATTGAGTAAAGTCATAAGCCCAAAGGCGGTGAGTGTTCCGAACAGCACTATCAGCAAGTTGATGATGGTATTTCGTACGCTGCGCAGCAAGATGAGCAGCAGTAAAGTCATAACCAAGAGTACCAGGGGAGCCATACGAGCCATATCCTGTGGTCCAAGCTTAGTTAGCTCACCTTCGACCACCGGACGCCCGGCAATATGGACAGTTTCAGGACCTTCCCATGAAGCGGCAAAGTCCTGCAAATCGGCATAGAAGCGGTCGGTAAAGGTCTCCTCGCCGATTTCAGCTATTATCAGGGTTGCGCTTCCATCCGTGCTCACAATTCGGCCGTGGATCATATCGTTTCCTTCTACGGCGCTCTGCAACTTTTTGATTTGGGCGTTGCTTTGCGGGACTTCTTCATAAAAGGATTCGACTATGAGGCTCCATTCATCGGCGGTAATGTTTTCTGCGGTATAGAGCGAGGTAATATCATCCTCATCAATGTCGTCGAACTGCTCCGGTAGTTCCTCGGAAATGCTTTTAATTTTTTCGAGGGTCCCGGGGTTGAAGATTGATTCCGGGTGCTCAATGGCTAACAGAACGTTGTCCTTTATGCCGAACTGTTCCTCTGCTTTATCACTGAAAACGAAGGCAGGGTGATCAGAGGGCATATATTCGTCCAAATCAGTTTCAATCCTGGCATTTTGACCTATTCCATAAATGAACAGGCTAGTAAGTCCGATTATAACCAGCATTACTAAGGCTGGTTTTTGTGCAATTTTTTGATACATCTTGTTCATATGCATCTTTCTCCTTTATATAGTTAACGATAACTAACTATTCGGGCTAAACTAGGCCCGGGAACCTGAACCGAACCGGTCCGGTGTCCTGTATATCTCTACCGGTGTATGCCGGATTGCAATTCCTCAGTTCCGGTGCGTCTCGGGAGGCCTGCCTCCAGGGCTAAGCTCGAAAAGGGTGCTCAGGGTGTCAATTAACTGATTTGCCAGGTCTTTTAGTCTTACTTTTCCCCCGCTGATGTGCCAGCGGCTCACCGCAAGACGGATGGAGGCCAGGGTTATAAGGGCCATCTGCTGAGCCTCAATATCGGTCCGGCAGCTTTTTTCGATTTGCAGAGCTTCGAAAGACTCGGTCAGCACGGCAATATTACCGCCCAGTACCCGCTGCAGCTTCTCGCGCAACTGGGGCTCGTTGTGGAATATCTCTTCTGAAAAAATAAAGGGGGCATAGGCCGGACGCAGCTTGAACTCTTCGAACAGTCCTCGGATAAAACCGTCAAAGGTCTGCCTTGGCTGGTCGGTTCCCTCCCGTAACGCGCGAAAGTGGGGTAGAATGGCCCCCTGCAGATCATCCAGCATAGCCGTCAGCAAGGCCAGTTTGTTGGGAAAATGACGATACACCGCCGGCTCGGAAACACCAACCGCTGTGGCTACATTGCGGATAGTCAGTTTACTGAAGCCCTGCCGGGATACTATATCGATTGCTGCATGAAGGAAGTCCTTCTGCCGGTCGGTAAAATTATTCATGAAGTACACCTCTTTTCGATCTTCTGTTATCTTCATCTATACCAAATGTAGTTAACGTTAACTAA
>JAIPFV010000106.1 GCA_021736475.1 Spirochaetia bacterium
AATCTCCGGTCCTGCTTGGGTCGGCAGGGTGGTAAGAAAGAGCAGTTGCTCTATCCCGCGCCATTCATCTTCAATTCGAATAGCCGGCTCCAAGTGAGCTCCCGCCCGTAAGGTAGAGAAGGAGTGACCCGCCGGAATTACCGCTGAGCGCATGTCGTTTCTAAACTCAGTTAAAACCTCCCATAGACGCCGGTTGTCTTCTACCTGGGCGTGCTGTAAGAGGTCAAAGGTCAGTTCAAGGGCTTCCTCCAAAGAGCCCTCAAGACATTTTAATCGCACAAACAGATAAGCCAGGTACGAGTCGGTGGCACCGACCATCGGGCTTATATCCAGGTAAGGGGAAAGTCCTCCCACCTTAAGGTTTTGCCGGCGGGCAACTTCGTCATAAGCAACACCGGGCAGCCCGGTGGAGGTCAGCATCCGCCCCAGCAGTGGCAGCAGCAGCCGCTCTCTCTCCGATAACTCGGTGATATTAAAGGCAAAGTCGATATAGATAATTCCATTGGTAAACAAGTCGTGGGTAAAACCCGGAATTCCATCGACCTGAGTGTCACCAGTCTCAATAACCGAAATATCCTCAGGCAGATCTTCACGGGATAAGATCGGGATAGTCTCAAGGGCAGATTGCGGATCGGGGGCATTTTGAAACTGTTCAAAAGCCTCAAGATCTCCCCGCAGCTGCTGTTCTTCCACCTCATCCATCTGTGAGCGAATTTTGTCGACAGTTTGTTGTATTTCTTCATCCAGATCCTGCAGGTAGTCCCCGTCCGGCTCGACTACAACCGTACTGCGGTGGGTATTATTCAAAAGTGATTGCTCAATCAGCTGTTCAAAGTAGTGGGGGTTTGCATCATATTCCTGTTTTAGTCTTTCCATATGAGGGGTAAACTCGAGGGTAGTACGAGGTTCTCCTCCGTGCAGCCACCCCCGCAGGGCTTTGTTCATCATCCGCAGGCCAAAGGGTGCTCCACCACGGATCTCCCGGTTCTGAAACTCAACCCGGCGCAGGGTTCCCTTGACTACATCAGAGGGAAGCCCCTCCTCGACAAGCCTCTTTAGCTCTCCTACAACCAAATCCTCAAACTTACCCGCGTTCTCCGGTTCAATTCCCCGAATCCCGATGGAAAAACTCATATCACGGATATCAGTTTCCAAGCCGCTGACCGGAGACATATCCTCGCCCAATTCAGTATCATTTATCAATTTCTGCAGGGGAGTTCCCGGATGTCCTATCAAAGCGCCACTTAACACCTGCATCGAGAGCAGGGTAAGCGGATCGTTGATCACACCGGTGCGCCAGTTGATAGTGATGGTAGGCTTTGGCTTCTCCTCCCCCTCGACTGCCGGCCCCTTTACTGTAAACAATTTCGGTTCCTGCCAAGACGGCTCGTCAACAATATCGGGGGCCGGCTCGCCAGCTCCAAACTCGGACAAATAGTTTTTCTGCAGAAACTCCAACTGTTCTTCAGTGGGAATATTGCCGTACATAAAAAAACGACAGTTAGCCGGGTGGTAGTACTTTTTATGGAAGTCTACAAACTGCTCGTAACTCAACTGGGGAATTGCCTGGGGGCTTCCGCCCGATTCATGTCGATATTGTGACTTTTCAAACAGGGAACGGTACGACCAGTCACCGACGATTGAATCGTAACTTGAGAAACTTCCCTTCATTTCATTAAAAACGATACCCTCAACCTTAAGGCTCCCATCCTCCTGGGGTACAAAGCGGCGCCCCTCCTGCAGGAAGAGCTCCCGTTTTAATAAGGGGAAAAAAACCGCATCCGCATACACGGACATTATGTTATAGTAATCCTTTTTCACCGTACTGGCTGCGGGATACACCGTTTTATCGGGATAGGTCATGGCGTTCAGAAAGGTATTCACACTCCCCTGCATCAGCGCTAAAAAAGGGTCTTTCACCGGATAGTGCCGGGAACCGGAAAGCACCGTATGTTCGAGGATATGGGCGACACCGGTGTCATCGGAGGGGGGAGTTTTAAAGGCAAAGGCGAACAAATTCTCCCGGTCCTCATTATAAAGGTGATACACCTCCAAACCGGTAAGGTCGTGCTGCAGATGGATACCACTGCCGTGATACTCCTCGAGAGAGTCAATATTGGTAACGGTAAACCCGTGTAGTTTATCTCCAATTTTTAGTTGAGTTTTTGTTGTGGACATGTAGTTCTTCTCCTATTCTTAGAATGCAGTTATAAACGCTCAGCTTCAATAATCTACGATTTTTAAACCTGTCTTAGTGTATTAAATATAATGATTCCTTTACACTAGTACCATGAATTTCACTCAAATGCACACCCGTTCACGGATTATCAATGGGATTAGAAACTTTTTTCAGGGTCGCAACTATTTAGAAGTGGACACTCCCCTGCTGACACCGGCACTTATTCCGGAAGCGCCAATAGAAATTTTTGAGACGCTTTTTACCAGCGATGAGTACGGATCCTTTCCCCTGTACCTCATTCCTTCGCCGGAGGTTCATATGAAGAAGCTCATCGCCTCCGGTAGTGGAAACATCTTTCAAATTACCCGCAGCTTCCGCAACTCCGAACAGCTTGGCCCCCATCATAGCCCCGAGTTCACCATGCTCGAATGGTATACCATGGATGCGGACTACCGGAACTCAATAACCACCACCGAAGAACTTATTCAAAGCCTCGCCGGCCCTGACACCCCCGCCTCTCTGCGCCCACCCTTTAGAAAAATGACTGTCCGGAAGGCATTTCTCGATTATGCCGGTTTTGACCTGGCTAAAACCCAAGATAAGCCCGCCCTCATTCTAGCCGCACAAAAACTGGGGCTCTCGATACAGCCGAAAGAAGACACGTGGGAGCAGATATACCACCGAATCTTTCTCAGCTATGTAGAACCAAACCTTCCAAGCAACCAGCCCCTTGTTCTGACGGATTTCCCGCGTCAAATTACCTGCCTGGCCAAGGAGATTCCCGGAACGCCCTGGCGGGAGCGCTGGGAACTCTACATCAATGGAATCGAGCTGGCCAACTGCTATTCAGAAGAGACGGATCCCAGGAAGATTGAGTCCTTTTTTCGCAGGGAGTATGCCCAAAAGGCCGCCGAGAGCAGGGTTGTTCCGGATATAGACGAGGAGTTTATTGATATCCACCGCTCCGGCTTTCCCACATGCTCGGGTGTAGCCCTGGGTGTCGACCGCCTGATTATGGCTCTGAGCGGGCAAGCCGACATTCAGGGGGTGATCTTTTTCCCGCTATCTGATACTATGCGGCTGTAGCATTACGCTGTAAACCCAGGTCAACTGAATATAATAACTCAAGCGAGGTTAGATAATTATGATAAGAGCCGGAGCATTAGAAAAGGGAATGGCAATACTTATAAAGGGAGAACCCTTTGTGGTGGTTGAACGGGAGTTCGTGAAACCCGGAAAAGGATCCGCCTTTGTGAGGGCCAAACTGAAAAACCCTACCAGTGGTCAAGTATTACGCGAAACAATGAAAACTCAAGACCAAGTAGAAGAGATTGTAGTTGAGGATAAAGATAGTCAGTATCTCTATGCCGATGATACAAGCTACCACTTTATGGATTTGGAAACCTACGAACAGTTCGAGATTCCCGCCAAAACCTTTCCCGAGTACCGGGAACTAATGAAAGAGGGAGATACCTACACACTGATAATGTGGGAAGATCGCCCCCTGGATATTAAGCTTCCCTTTAAGATAGTGTACACCGTCACCAAAGCAGAGGATGCGATCAAAGGCGACACCGTAACCGGTGCGACAAAGGTCGTTGAAGTAGAGACGGGACTGAAAGTGAAAGTGCCCATCTTCATTAAAGAGGGCGAACGCATTATGGTAAATACCGAAACAAAAGAGTATGTAGAGCGGGTAAATCAGTAGGTTCCCAACCATATGATGGAATCATTAATTTCCCACTACAGCAACAAAGAGGTTTCCCTTCGCTGCGCCGAAGGAGACCTCTCTTTTATACTCTCCCAGGCACTCTTCAGCAGTTATGAAATTGATAAGGGGAGCCGATTTCTGTTAAAAACAGCGCAGCAAAATATTGATTTCAGTTCAATTCAACAGGTGCTGGATATTGGCTGCGGTATCGGCACGCTTGGAATCTCTCTGCAGAGCTGTTATCCTCATCTGCAGATAACCATGCAGGATAGGGATGCCCTAGCCCTTGCGTTCAGCCAGTACAATGCACAGAAAAACTCTACAGAGGGAGTTTGTGTCGTCGGAGGGCTGGCCTTTCAAGGCCTGCAGGAGCGGCATTTTGACCTTGTAATTTCCAATATCCCAGCTAAAGTAGGCGAGCCGGTACTGCGGCAGCTTTACAGCAGCATGCTCTTCCAGGGGACGCTCTCGGCAATCGTAGTGGTAAATCCCCTGGCCGACTACACCCAACAGACCCTTGCAGAATTAGGCGCTCGGATACTGTACCAGGAGCAGAGCTCAGGTCATAGTGTGTTTTACTTTACACCGGAACAGTCTGCCCCGCCTTCAGAGGAAAAGCTGCCGGCAGCAGAGTTGTCGGCAGAAGAACTGCCGCCGGCCTATTTTAGAACGAGCGCAAGCTTTGAATATGCAGACCTGAGTTACTGTCTCGATACGGTATGGGGACTGGCCGACTTCGACTCGATCCCATTCCAAACTCAATCCGTATATCACTGTGTGAAGTCTGCAGTCCCATTCAACCGGGTATGCATTTGGAATCCCGGGCAGGGACATACCGCAGCCCTGCTGGCTGCCGCTCAGCCCAAACATTCCCTCACTATTGACTTGCTCGGAAGGGATATGCTGGCGTTGCAGGCAAGTCGGCACAACCTCCGAGCGCAGCCTCATGTAAACATTGGGCATTTACTCCATAGCCCCACCCCGGTAATCGCCGCCGAAAAACTGAACAACAAACCAAACCCTCAAGCACCGGATTTGCTGATTATTGAACTGGAGCATCTCGCCGACGTACCAAGCGCCCAGGAAGTGCTGACCGCCGCAGGCATGCTGTTGGAACCGGAAGGAATACTCCTCATTACCGGAAAAAGCGCGCACATCCAGCAGTTTGCCCGCTCACCTGAAGGGTTTCACTCTGTGGCCACAAAAAAACATAAGGGTTATAGATGCGTAGCCCTGAAGCGTGATTAATGTGGAGAATTCAATCTGGCAACTGCAAATAGATTTTACAATTATTGACCAATAAGGTATAGTTACTAATATTATCAAGAATAGGATAAGGTTATGAGAATAACAACAAAAGGCCGTTATGCACTTCGCGCAGTACTTCAGCTCTCCCAACAAGCTGAAAACAGCCCGGTGTCGATCCGTACACTTTCGGAACTCGAGGACATTTCTGCAGAATTTTTAGAGCAGATCTTCTTTCGTCTTCGAAAGGCAGGGCTCATTAAGTCTACCCGGGGCCCGGGTGGGGGCTTTCAGCTGGTAAAGACCCTGAGCGAGATAACTGTAGCCGATATTTTTCAGGCTGTAGGCGAAGAACTGCATTTTTCCCCTTGCACCCATGATGAAGAGAACGCCTGCGGGCGAGAAGATATCTGTTCAGCCCACGGTTTCTGGGATCATACTTACACCCTTTTTAGAAAGTACTTCGAACAAGTTTCCCTGCAGGATATCGTGGAAGGGCGCTACCCAAGCCACATTTTTGCTGAAAAAAACACAGTCAACAAATAAGGAATAAGTTTATTTACTGTTCCTATTCGGTGAATTTGGACCGGTAATGCAAATCCAACTGCGGAAATGGAATCTGAATATTGTGCTCTTTAAACATCCGCCAAATTTCTAGATTATTCCAATGATGGGCTGCAAACTTTTCATTGGCTGATTTAATCCAGGTATACACCGTAAGGTTAATACTGGAGTCTCCAAACTCATTCAGATACACCCAACACTTTTTACGGTCATAGCGGTAGGGATTACGCTCTGCAATGTCCTGAAGCACCTTCAAAACCTGATCGATATCGCTGGAGTAGGCAACCCCAATTTCATTCTTGATGATAATTGACGGGTCATAAAAGGAGAAGTTGTGAACACTCTCCTGTACCAGCTGAGAATTGGGCACAATAATGCTTTCATTGGTCAGAGTATTGATTACCGTTGCAAGAATCCGAATCTGGAGGATAGTTCCTTCAATCCCCTGCACAAGAATGCGGTCGCCCTCTTTCACCGGCCGGGTTATTATGATGATCAGGCCGGAAAAAAAGTTTGAAACCACACTCTGCAGTCCAAAACCTAAGCCAATTCCAAGTACTCCGAAAATTACCGTAAGTGCAGACAGATCGATTCCTATGATTGAAAGGCCAATCAACAGCACCAGCACCATAACAGTGTAACGGGCCAGACTGGATATCGAAAACTGCTGAGCCTCATCAAGCCCCATCTTTATGAACAGGGAGTTGCGCATCATACCGCGGGTTGTTCGCCCCGCCCAGGAGGCAAGATAAAAGACCGGTATTGTAAGTAAAACTGTAATAAAGGTGACCCGCGTGTTGCCCGTGTTAATCAACGGCTGGTTCAGCACAGCATAAAAAATTTGAAAATATTCGAATATTTTTGCCCCAAACAGACGACCGATTAACAGCCCAATACCCGCAATGTAGCAGAGTCGCAGTGCCAGCCGCATCCAACGCAAAACCCGCTGCTGAATCTCCTCTTTAAGGGAAGACCGCCGCAGCAGGCGGCGAATACTCACAATTAAGAGTCTATACCCCCCAGTAATTAACATAAGGGGCAGCAAAAACCGCAGCATTAGCTCGAGCAGGTTAAAGGGCAGCTCTAAAACTCCAAACTGCAGGGGTTGTGAAAATATTTGGTTCAACAACTCATCAATATCCATACCAGTACCTGTCTTTCTCGCATTATTGATTATAGATGCAGCAAGGTGCTACAATAAAAGCATGCAAGATGAGAATAACGAATTTATGGAACAAGTACAATTAGCAGTTGAAACAATTCACGCATCCCGGCATTGTACCGGCTTCACCGGAGCAGGAATAAGTGTCGAAAGCGGAATCCCGCCCTTTCGTGGTGATAACGGGCTGTGGTCTAAGTACGATCCGATGGTTTTAGACTTAAGTTACTTTCACCGCAATCCGGAGGAGAGCTGGAAAGTGATTAAAGAAATCTTTTACACCTTCTTTGGAAAAGCCCAGCCCAATGCGGCCCATACGCTATTAGCTAAAATGGAGCAGCAGGGAATGCTGAACGCCGTTATTACCCAGAATATTGATACTCTACACCACCAGGCAGGCAGCCGTAATGTCATTGAATATCACGGAAGCTCAAGAAAGCTGGTCTGCACCTCTTGCGGACGAGAAACCGAGCCAACTGAGGAGGTACTAAAGGGTTCTCCTCCACGCTGCGATTGCGGAGGAGTCTGGAAGCCTGACTTTATATTTTTTGGAGAGTCTATTCCCTCCGAAGCACTTGCACAATCACAGTATGAGGCTGAACATTGCGATTGTATGATCCTGATTGGCACCACCGGCGAGGTGTATCCGGCAGCTACGGTGCCTCAAAAAGCATCCGCTCACAGGGCTACCATTATCGAGATCAACCCGTCGCCCTCGTTGTATACCGATCAAATCACGGATATCTTCATTCAGGCGGAGGCTGTAAAAGCCGGGAAAGCACTGCAAAAAAAACTTTTTGCTTGACCCGAGTGAAGAAAGGATTAAACTTGTAGTGTGAGAAAGTACGTAAGTGTTGAAGTTGAACATACTCGCTATGCCCGTTTTCTTTCGCTTGAGCAAGCTGGAGAAAACACTATCTCGTTAACTACTCTGGCGGATTTTCAGAAGCGCGCCGATGTAAAGGTGTTCCTCATAAACGAAAATCAGCGAACACTACTGCATGAGTTTACCGTTGAGCCTCTGCCGCAACGCCGGGCGGGAGAACCCCGGATAATTTTAAAAGCAAACTACGACGGCAGAAATAAGCTGAAATTGAATATGAGTGTCGACGGAAGGTTCTACAGCAGCACTACAATTTCAGTAAAAAAATACCTTCGCCACAAAGCAAGGTGGCCGTGGCTGCTGCTGCTCGCCCTTATCCTTCTTGCAGCAGCGGCCTGGTTTCTGCTGCGTACATGCAGTACTCCCCAAGAAAAGGGTATTTCCCGGACTGAGCAGACTGAGCTCTCAAAGCAAGCAGAAAGTCAAACCGCTGAACCGGCGCAGACCTCAGAAACAGAGGAAAAGTACACAGAGCCTTCTGCACAAACTGGCTCCGCCGCCCCCTCAGCCTCACCCACCACAGCAGAGACTACAGAACAGACCGGGGACACAGCTAAGTCCACAGAGACTACAACGGAAAGCAACGCGATTGAGGGGGCAGCTGAAGATAAGACTGAAGCTGAGACTGAAGGAGAAGCTGAGACGCAGCCCATATTGCCGCCGGAACTTTCACAGCAAATTTATTTTGCGCCCAATTCATCCCAGCTTACGGAAACGGCCCAACAGAAGTTGTCCGAATTTATGCAGGAAGTGCGAAAGTATGAAGGGGTTCAACTTGTCATTGAAGGGCACTGTGCCCTCTATGGAACAGAGCAGGGACGGGAGGAACTCTCCCTCGAGCGCGCACGTCAGGCAGCTCAATACATTCGGAATCTAGGCTGGTCCCCGGAACAACCGCCGGTTATCCGCGGTCTAGCCGGTCAGGATCCCGTAAGCCGGGATAGTGAAAAGCAGCATCTGAACCGCAGGGTCGAAATTAGCGTGCTTCCTCCGGGTAGTAATACCTCTTCCCATCGGGACCAATAAAAACATACCAGCCCTCCTCTAGTTTCTCAATATACTGTTCTGTCAGAGGAATTTTGCCTCCCCCCTCCGGCAGGTCTACCGCATATACCGGCATTGCTAAGCCTGAGATTTGACCACGCAGCTTTCGCAGTAGGCGAAAGCCCTCCGCAAGGGGTACCCGGAAGTGGGAGGTACCTGCAGCAAGGTCGCCCTGGAACAGATAATAGGGTTTTACCCTTATTTCCAGCAGGCCTTGAAAAAGCGCTGCAAGTGTATCCGCCCGATCATTCACCCCTTTTAGCAGCACCGCCTGGTTAAGTACGGGTACCCCCGCATCGACAAGCCCGGATATGGCCGTTCGACTGGCAGGAGTAATTTCGCGCCAATGATTGAATTGGGTTATCAGAAACAGCGGAGAGTGCTCTGACAGAATTTTTGTCAGCTGCGGGGTAATCCGCTGGGGCATGACAACCGGCATCCGGCTTGCAAGCCGCAGCACTAAAGTACGTCCAACCTCGTAGCGGAGAATATGCAGCAACTCGGAAATCCGGGCATCCCCCAGAACCAAGGGGTCGCCCCCGCTCAGAACTACCTCTTGCACTTCTGTATGGAGTCGCAGGTATTCTCCAATTTTTCGCAGCTGCCCAGGGCTTATAACACCGCCGCGGCGGGAGGCGAAATACCGGCGAAAGCAGTGACGACAGTAGAGGGCACACTCATCGGTTACCAGCAGTAAAACCCGATTGGGATAACGGTGCACCATCCTGGGAAGGGGAGAATAAGGCTCTTCCCAAAGAGGGTCCTGAACCTCATACTCTTTTACCTCAAACTCATCCTTACGGGGTATACACTGGGCTCGCAGGGGGTCCTCAGGCGATTCACCTATCAGGGAAAAGTAATACGGGGTGACAGCAAAACCAAAATGAAACTCCGGCTGTCCCTCCGCCGTAAAGAAGGCTTCTTCATTTTTATGCAAAGAAAACGAGACAGGTAAATCCTGTCTCGCCCTTATTGTATGTGCTCGTTGTTCTTTCCAGTCATACATTCAGACTACTGTTCAGCTACTGGGCTACAGTTTTATTACGATAGACCTGCGAAATATAACTGCTGCTGAACTGCTCCTTCTCTTTCACCCAGGTAAGGAACTTCAGAGCCTCTTCCTTTTCCTGGTATGGACCAATCCTCACGCGATAATAGAGGGT